>DATHEH010000207.1:0-2918 GCA_035318685.1 Ferruginibacter sp. | reverse complement strand
ATGGTAAAACCACTTGCCAGTGCACTCATCAGGTTTATACCAGTAGCGGCATGCTCAGGGTCAAAAGGAGCCATGAATAATCTTCCGATCAATACGAAAAGCGGTGCACCCGGTGGGTGCGGAATTTGTAATTTATAGGCGCTGGAAGCAAACTCACCGCAATCCCAAAGACTGCCGGTAGCTTCCATTGTCATTATATAAACCGTGCATGCAATGATGCAAATGATCCATCCTGTAATGTTGTTGATCCGTTTAAAGGTCATAGTATATTTTGGTTATAGGTTGGCAAATATAAAGTTAGTTTGGGGTTTATGGTTTGCCGTTCGTGGTTTTTTGTCATTTTTTTCAATCATCTGCTCCAGCCTCACCTCCCTTCCTCCTCTCCCGGAGAGAGGAGGCGGTACATCAAACATATTTAGAGATTTTTTCTTACACATCCTCTTTATTTCTCTCTTCAACAATAAATCAAGATGTATTTCCTTTTGCAAAAGATAATCTTCGCTTTAATCTTCTCCATTATCCTCCTCCCGGGGAGGATAGGTGAGGCTTGTGGGGCTTCGGTCTTATATTTGCTTCAATGAAAAAAGCACTCATACAACTTCATATTGCAGTTTTTTTAGCTGGCTTTACTGCTATACTGGGCAAACTGATAACGCTTAATGAAGGACTGTTGGTTTGGTTCCGGCTTCTTATTACAGTGGTAACATTAGGACTCATTCTATTTTTCAGGAAACAGCTGGTGCGGATCCCACGCAGGGATATGCTGAAAATATTTGGGGTGGGTACCATTGTCGCCATACATTGGGTAACATTTTATGGGAGCGTGAAATATGCGAATGTTTCTGTTGCATTGGTTTGTTTTAGTGCAACCGGTTTTTTTACCGCTTTCTTTGAGCCGCTTATCTTAAGAAGAAGGATATCTCTAATTGAAGTTGGATTAGGATTGATGGCCATTGCGGGGATC
The DNA here is from genome assembly GCA_035318685.1 of Ferruginibacter sp. Classification (GTDB taxonomy): domain Bacteria; phylum Bacteroidota; class Bacteroidia; order Chitinophagales; family Chitinophagaceae; genus Ferruginibacter. Next base: position 1,954 of record DATHEH010000207.1, on the reverse strand, counting down.
TATATCATTTTCGATTTTCACCCGCAGTATAAAGCAGGGATCATCTTTGGAATTATTTCTGCTATGGGCAGTGCGCTCTTCCCCATTTATAATAAAACATTATTGCTCACTTACCCGCCCAGGATCCTTACATTTTATGAACTGGGCGGGGGCCTTCTTGCATTAACACTATTAGTGCCCTTGTATTTAATGCAGTTCCCGGCCAGTTATTATTTACCCACGATGACCGATTGGTTATGGTTACTGGTGCTTGCGTGGTTGTGTACTGTCGTAAGTTTTGACCTGCAGTTGAATGCCTTAAAAAAAATATCGGCCTTTACTGCCAACCTTACGTATAACCTGGAGCCTGTATATGGAATTCTCCTGGCCTTTATTTTTTTTAAAGAGAATGAGAATTTGAACAGCGAGTTTTATTTTGGTGTACTGCTGATACTATTGGCGGTGGTTTTCCAGATGATAAGGATACAGGTTGCAAACCGCAAGACGCAAGGGACAAGTCCTTAGTTTTAGAGATCATTTGTGTTGTCTAAACCGCGATAATTAAATGCTTCTCCCTTGCGTCTTGTAGCTTGGGTCTAAAGAAAATCGATCTCTGTTTCCATTTTCGCAAATGCACGGAACATGGCGCTGACACTGCAGTATTTTTCCTGTGAAAGGTCAACAGCTTTTTTCATTTTTGGCTTGTCAGCCTCAGCCATTTTTATTTTATAAGTGATCTTTACTTCATTGTAGATCCTGGGATATTCTTCCTTTACCTGTGCATCAACATCAATGCTGAAGTCACTGAATGCGACCTTCATTTTATTTAGAATAGACACCACGTCCATGCCTGTGCAGCCAGCGAGAGAAGCCAGCATCATGCGCTTGGGACTGGGTGCGGTATTTTCACCACCATCATCTGCAGTGGTATCCATTCGTACTTCATGGCCATTGATGGTTGAAGTAAAAGCCATTGGGCCATTAAACAGGGTCGTTACTGAATGTGTCATCATAGTTTTTTCTTTAGGGGTATTATTTTAAAGATCAGTGTTGCATAACCGGCATTCTCTGCCTGTTCAATTCTTATGGTATGTTTACCGTTTAATTTAACTGTTACCCTGTGATGGGTATCTCCATCGTATTTGTATTTAGATACATCCCAGAAATCGATGATGGGTTTGCCGTCTACAAATACTTTTACGATATCATCTGCAGTAACAGCAAGGTCATACATGCCATTTTCAACTTCTATGATTCCTGTTGCCATCGCCTCTTATTGCTTCCCTGCATTATGGCCTTATTAAAATCCACTGTTATATTATTGCCCTCGATCAAAATTACCGGGCGGCCCAGGGAATCATAGCCGTTAAGCTGGTAAACAGCCGCTTTTACCTGCACGGAAGTAGTTATTTTCATCCCCCGCTTCAGTTCAACAGGAGGTGCAGGAGCGGCAATGCTGCTCATGCTAGTAAGAAGGACTGGGAGAAGCAGGCTGAACATTTTCAATAGTTTCATCCCGGTAAAGTTAGATTTATTAACAGTTTAACCTTAATTGTGGGTAGATTTCAGCAAAAAATCAAAAAATCTTCCGTCCTGCACACCTATTATTGATATTAAACCTTACCTTTGCCGTCCAAAAAATAGTACTATGGCTAGAGTATGTCAGGTTACAGGAAAGAAGCCGATCACCGGAAATAAGGTTTCGCATTCAAATATTAAGACAAAGCGCAGGTTCTTACCAAATTTGCAGACCAAACGTTATTTCCTTGCTGAGGAAGACAAATGGGTTACCCTTAAGGTTTCTACTGAAGCTATAAGAACAATTAATAAGAATGGCTTATTTGCAGTAGTAAAGCAATTACGTGCTGCGGGTGAAAAGATCTAAATGTTAATCCCCGTCCGAACGGTGTTCAGCCGGGCGGGCGTTGACCGGTTAAGTATAAAAAAGCTAATAAATAAAAAAAATGGCAAAGAA
>DATHEH010000206.1:0-7624 GCA_035318685.1 Ferruginibacter sp. | reverse complement strand
GTATGGTTTTTTCATTGCTTTTGACCCTGCAGAAAGCATTGTTATTTTTTCCAAAAAGTCTGATGCATGGGGCTCCTTTTTTTATAACGAGAAAGAAGATGTGTTACGGGTAAAAGTGAAGCCGAGGCCGATAGAGAAAAGTGTTGAGTACCTGGAATACCAGTTTACCGAACAAACGCCGAATTCCGCAACCATTGTTCTTTCGTGGGAAAAGTTATCCATACCCTTTAAGGTGGAGGTGGACTATCTCAAACAACAATTTGAAGCGCTCGTTGCTGAATCACAAAACCCATACGGGTTTACATCCCAGGGATTAAACATCGCAGCGGGCTGGACCTTGCAGAATAATTACCAGCTGGAAAAAGGATTGGAATGGGCTACACTAGCTACGGGCCCTACCTTTCCCGGTGATCCTTCTTCATATCCGGCATTGACTACAAGAGCCGCATTATTGGATAAACTTGGAAGATCTGCAGAAGCAGCAGTTGTAATAAAAAATTCATTGCCGTATGGCAACGTAAACCAGCTTCAGCAATTGGGCAGGCAGCTCATTGCAGCAAAGCAAACAAAAAGTGCATTGGAGGTTTTCCAGTTTAATTACAATAAAAATCCTACGCTCTTTACAACTATGGTTGGCATGGCAAGGGGATTGTCTGCAAACGGGGAATATGCCAAAGCCCTGGAATTTGCTGAGAAGGCATTGCCACTGGCACCGAATGAAGCCGGTAAAACAGCGGTGCAGGCGATGATTGTGAAATTGAAGGAAGGGAAAGATATTAATTAGGAAGGTTGAATTGTTGAATCGTTGAATCGTTGAATTGTTGAATTGATGTTGATTCGTTGATTTGTTGATTCGTTGATTGAAGAGATTATTAATGCGGGGGGTGTTTTTCACGAACGTAACGCCGTGGTTCTAACGCCTTGGTTCGTGACTCACGAACCGTGTGGGGTCTGCTTATTTAAGTGTGTCATTTTCAATAATCGGTCACTAAAGTATAATTAGTTCTGATCTTACTGCTGTCTATCCAAACATTTGGCCTTGCCATTTTGTGTTTGCATTAATGGTAGCAAGGTAAATTTGTTTAACTATAGTATCTTCAGAACTGAAGACTCCCTTGGTCTTAGTTACTTTCCTGACCATGCGATGATAACTTTCTATAGGGTTAGTTGTATAAATAATCCGACGGATGGCAACAGGATAATCAACTTTGATAATCGTTCCCAGTTATTGCGCCAGCTCTTAAAGTTGGCTGCAAATTAAAATGGCACTTATGATAGAAAAAGATTTAATATTCATGGAACATGATGGAGCAGTGGATGACTTACTTTCCCAATTACTCCTAATGACAATGGAGGATAAAGAAATTATTGGCATCAATGTAACTCCTGCAGATTGCTTTATTGAACCAGCAACTGAAAGTACATACAAAATACTGCAGCTTTTTGGAAGAGAAAATATTGCAATTGGAAGAAGTGACTGTTATGGCATAAATGCCTTCCCAAGTGAATGGAGAGCAAGACCAGAAATTATCAATGCCCTTCCGATGTTAATTAATTTCCCTCAACCACCAAACCCATACGACTACAAAGAAGCGTCAAAATTATTAATAGACAAATTAATTGAAGCTGATAGAAAAGTTAGCATTATAATGACAGGACCTTGTACTAATCTTGTAAAAGCAATCATAAAGGAGCCCAGACTAAAAGAAAAAATAAAAAAAATAGTTTGGATGGCGGGGGCTTTCAGAACCCCGGGAAACGTGCAAACACATCAACATGATGGCACAGCAGAATGGAATATCTATTGGGATCCAAAAAGTTCAAGAGCATTGTTTGAAATGAATTTGCCATTAATTTGTATTCCATTGGATGTAACAAATAAAGTTCCTGTGACCAAAAAGTTTCTATCAAACCTAGCTAATCAATCAAACAGGCTTTCTAATTTAGCGGGACAATTTTGGGCTTTGACAATAGATACTATTCCAAATTATTATTACACTTACTTTATGTGGGATATGCTTGCTACAAGTTATTTAGCTATCCCTCAAGAATTCACCGTTGAAAAAGTCAAAGCTTACGTAAGCGAAAGACCTCCAAACGCAGGACAAACAGTAATTGGAACTCACGGGTATGAAATTACTATAGCTACTGATGTAAATAATAATGCTTTTTACGACTACATTTTGGGTCAATTCAAAAATACTAATTTGCAGCTAACACGAACTGTTTAAAAAACCAAATATTTCAGGCAAGATTTTTTTTATAATCGTCTAACGCCATGGTTCGTGACTCACGAACCTTTAGTTACTAAGTCCAGGCTTCCTGTCTCCACGAACCATTATGATTTGAAAGCTTTTCTTTTCTACCAGCCAGCACACAAAGATTATAAGAGCTCCCCGAATTAAATGCCTTTTACATTTTACATTCTACATTTTACATTCCCCTCCTCCCCACCACCAGCACATCCATCGCATTCACATTAATTTGTTTACTCACTGGTTGGCGGCTAATTAAATTTTTATACCCCTTTTTCAACATAGCATGTGTAAACAACACCGGTTTATCGCCCCGGTTAACGATAACAATCACTTCTTCGTTGCCAAGTGTACGGCTGAATGCATACAGTTTTTTTTCATCATCAGTCTGTAATGTGGTGTAGCTGCCAAGCCTGATAGCCTTATATTCACTACGTAATCCGGTAAGTTGCCTGTACCAGTCAAATAAATCCCTGTCGAATTTTACTTCATCCGGGTCATGTTTACTTTGGTTGGGATTATAGGTCTCCGGGTCATATTCCTTTTCCGGCCATACCATCGGTTTGCGGCAATCAGGATCGTTGGCTCCCCACATTCCCGCTTCATCGCCATAAAAAAACATAGGTGAGCCCGGGTAAAGCATTTGAAATGCAATGATGAGCTTTTGTTTTTGCCTTTGTTGCGGGGTTGGTTTCCGTGCATTATAATTTCTATTGTTGCTTTTCTGGCTCCAGTTAAAATACGGGCCCCAATCACCAAACTTTTTACCATCGGGGTTTGCCACCGCGCTTGCAAGGCGGGTTGCATCATGACTGTTCATCAGGTTTTGCATATTTAAAGCCACGCCTTCACCAAACGCTTCCCGTAATTCCTGTAGCTTCTTATCAAACACGGTAACCGTTGAAGCGCTTGTGTCCTGTACAAAGAAATCATGTACGATAAAAGCAAAATTGTAATTCATAGTGGCGTCAAATTCATCCCCGCTTAGATAAGGCCGGGTTCGTTCAATAGGATACACCAGCTCCGCCGTCATGTAAGCATTTGGATTAATACTGCGAACCCATTTACGCCAGTCTTTCCAGAAAGGATGACCAACATCATAAGCCACATCCAGGCGCCAGCCGTCAATACCCTGTGCAGCTCCCCTGTTCATAGGGTTCATCCAGCGCATGGTGGAATTAAAAATGTATTGCTTTGGTCCTGCAACAATACCGGTACTGTCTTCCTGTAATTCAGGAAGGGTTTTTACTCCAAACCATCCCTTGTATTCAAACTTTGTTCCTTTAGCGCTATCCCGCCAGCTCATGATGCTGAACCAGTCCTTATAAACAGAACGTTGTTGGTTTTTCTCTACATCGCGGAAGGCAAAATTCTTTACACCCAGGTGATTAAAGACTCCATCAAAGATGATGTACATCTTTCGCTTATGCACTTCTTCAATGAGCTTTAATGCAAGAAGATCGGCCCTGGTCCATACCCAGGTTGCGGGCTTCAGGGGGTCTTCGTTCTCCATCATTTTTATATCTCCGGTAGGGTCGGGTCCAAAAGTGGGGTCCACATGATGATAACATAAGGCATCATATTTATGTGATGAAGGAGACCAGAAAATGGGAGTCATATATATGGCGTTTACGCCTAATGATTTCACATAATCGAGCTTGTTTATTACTCCCTGCAGGTCACCTCCATATCTCCTGCGCTGGATATTGTAATAAATACCTTTCCCATTTGCCCGTTCATACGGTTGCAGTTGATACCAGTCACTTGTCCATGGATGTATCTGGAAAGCAGATGTATCATCAAAAGGATAGGCGCCGTCCTGGTCATTTACTTTCGGGTCATTAGACGGGTCCCCGTTACTGAATCTTTCCGGGAAGATCTGGTACCATACTATTCCTTTGCTCCACTGCGGGGTAAAATCTTTTTGAGCAATACCCGGTAATGTAAATATTAGTAACTGGACTAATAGAACCGCTATAAATTTTTGTTTCATCCTCTTTACAATTTGAGTTTTACTTAGGTAGAACGTGGGAGTATTTGCAAAAGCTATGAATTCATTGAATGTGTAGCCTGGTGCAAATGTGTTTGAATATATGGTGTTGAAGTTAAGAACAAAAGCCGGGAATTGTTTGTCAGGACCGAACAGCCCAATGCCATGGTTCGTGACTCACGAACCGATTGATCAGATATTTTTTAACGCAGGAGAGTGGTAATCCATTTCGCAACAGGCTTATTTGCCAGGATCAATTTTGGTTAAATACAGTATTGCTTTATCGCTGGTTCTTATTTGTAACTGCACATTATCAAGGATAAGGATACGGGCTGAATCTTTTCCCAAGTAGAGATATGTTTGATCATGGCTGAATCTATATGGACCGGATTTTACAAATTGTTCATCCCCGCTTTCCTTCTTTCTTGTAATCACCACACTATCCCGGCTGAAGGTGAGAATTGATTCGTTTAATTCTTTTGTTACTGAATCCGGTACAGGTTTCAAATACCCGAACTTTAGCATTTTCCATTTTGCTACAATCAAATCCTTTTTTTGTTCTTGTCCAAAACAGGGTAAAGAACTCATAATTATAAAAGCAATGAGGAATCTTTTAAAAACCAGGTATGATTTCATCATGAATGTGTGTATGATTAAACTGGTATTTAAACATACAAATGTTTTTTTACGCTACATATAAGATACCTACAGTTTGGGAAAGTGTTAACAGGGAATTTAAAACAACGCCCTGGTTCGTGACTCACCAACGTAACGCCGTGGTTCGTGACACACGAACCATTAGATGGAACGCCAGGCTTCCTATCTCCGCGAACCATTATGATTTGAAGTTTATAACTTGATTCGTTTATTGAAACAGGATAATAATACCTCTTTAATCCAACGCCGTGGTTCGTGGCTCACGAACCGATATGATATGTTCTTTTTTGCTTGCCCAAATCGACGAAGGAGATTCAGCGAAACAATTAAAAACAATAAAAATGGCTGAGCTAAAAAAGAACCCCCGGGTTCCGCTGCGCTCATCGGGGCTCGGCAAAAAAAGGCCCCGCAAACCCTGCCTGCCGGTAGGCAGGGATTACCTCCCGTTTGCGGTTGGTTCCCCCGCCTTTTGCGGGGCAGGCTCTGATTAAGCTTTTGTACTACTGTAGCTTCAACATTTTATCAACGCCTTGGTTCGTGACTCACGAACCATTGGATCTATTACTTATTGGTAATACCAAAGTGCCCCGGAGCAGTAATCCCTTGTCGTGGTAAGTTTTTAGAAAATTATTTCAATATGGGTAGTTTTGGCATCAAATTTTGGATAGTATTATAAATACAGAATATGAAAAGTAATATAAAAGCGGAAGTAAGTATTAATATACATGCTTCCATTGCAAAGGTGTGGGATGCCTTAACCAGGCCAGAAATAATTAAGCAATACTTCTTTGGCACAAATACCATTACCGATTGGCAGGCAGGTAGCCCGATTAAATTTAAAGGGGAATGGGAAGGGAAATCGTATGAAGACAAAGGCACCATCCTGGAAATGCAAAAAAATAAGTTAATCAAATATGATTATTGGAGTTCCATGTCGGGGATAGAAGACAAGCCGGAGAATTATGTAATTGTTTCTTATCAATTATCAGGAGAAGATGATAATGTTACAGTGACCGTATTGCAGGAAAATATTCCTGATGAAAAAATGAAAGCGCATTCTGCAGAAAACTGGAATAAAGTTTTAAACGGGTTAAAAAAAGTGGTAGAAGAAAAAATTGTCAGCGCCTGATTTTTGAGAAGTAACTGTAATTGCCCACCATTCACGATTCCCATGGTTCGTGACTCACGAACCATTTGCATGGCGTTTCATCAATACCAACTTACTTCTAAATACCAAATACCCGGTAAACCCGAACAATATTATCCACCAAAGCTTAGCTATAAAAACCACCAGTTCTTCCAGCATATCCAGCCCAAACTTTAATGAACCGATTATTTTTCTGCCGAAGCCGGGCTCATAGGGAACAACCTTTTTATCAATTGGAATAAATTCCTTTTTGAATATTTCTCTCTGGTAAATAGATAAATTAACGGTGCTATAGGCTACCTGGTCTGCAAGCGAAAGATTTGATATGGTTGAATTGTCTGCTGCTTCATGTTTAGCAGACATTATTTCTTCCGCATCCATTATTTGGTCGAGCTTTTTACCGTTCCGCTCAATAGCATTTGTCAACCGGGTTTCATTTTTTGCAGCTCTTTTTTGCGCCAGGTTATTGGAAAGTACCTGTAAAGCCACGTCATCTGCCTTAATGACCCGGTAATCGAGATAATCTATACTTCGGGATATTTCTTTTAAAGTGCTATCCAGCCTTGTATTCGGGACTCTTAAAATTACATCATTGATGACGGTATGGTAGGTAGTTTCCACGGATGAATCTTCGCTCACCGGCACGGTAACAACATTGTTGATATTGCTTGCAAGGTTGGTATAGGTTACAAATCCTTCCTGCCTGCTTGTTATTTCTTCAATATCATAGGTTGCTTTAATGACGCTTTTAACTTTGAATCTCAGCTCAGCAGTCCGGATGAATTTCCTGCCAGGGTATTTGTTATTCTCAACGGCAGCCAGGGAAGAAGCTACCGTGTCTGCAATCCCCATTGCGGCAAGTTGTGAGTCTTGTATGCCTGCTTTTTCATTGTTACTATGATCGCATCCCAGGAATACAATTACAATTGCGATGGTTGAGATTATTTTTATTTTCTTCATGACATAGCTATTTGTGGTTGTTATTTTTTCTTTATTACCCGGTATCAAAAAATGTAACCCATGAAGGGATTAACTATTATTTACTTTAACATCAAATGCTTAAAACTAAATGAATAACTGATTGGTCAATGATGGTGGGCTATAAATGTGAGATGCGCTAATAATAGATTTCCATAAAAGTTAGTTAGTACGCAGGAGGGTTGCCGGTGACATTCAATTCTGAAGGATTGTATCCGGATTCTTACAATGTGAATTCGTTAAGTGCTACTGTGACTTCAACATTAGATCTCTGCTCTTTAAATTGTTAGATTCAATTGTGTAATCTGTGCTGTTAAATCTGTGATATCTGTGGTTAAAATATCTGTTCAAAATGTACTATTGCCACCACAAACAAAAAAAGTTTTCACCCCGTCCAAACTGCGTTTAGCCTGGCAGGCATTGACAATTGACCATTCACCATTCACGATTGCCAATTCCCGTTGGCTAATCCGTAGTTGTCTTAATATTGACGTCATTTTTTTTGTATAGGCTGATGTCACCACCAATATCATTACAGGAATTACTTTTCCAGGTTCCTTCTAATGTCATACTTTTTTTTCTTTTCCTGATCTTTAA
>DATHEH010000205.1:0-16051 GCA_035318685.1 Ferruginibacter sp. | reverse complement strand
TTGCATGCAACAATGAGCCGGCGGAAACACCGGCTAACACCTCCCCGGGAAACAGTGATTCTACAGCGCCTGCAGAATTTGCTGATGCAAAATATGTAGCTATCGGAAAACAAGGGATCGCTTCCCTTTCCGCTGGCAACGTGGATGCCTGGATGGAGTCTTTTGCGGATAATGCCGTATATGCATGGAATTATGGTGACAGCGTGGTAGGAAAAGCAGCCATTACTGCATACTGGAAAAAAAGAAGGACAGAAGTAATGGATTCTATCAGTTTCAGTAATGACATATGGGTTCCCCTGAAAGTAAATAAACCCCAGGGTGTAGAAGGACCGGGCGTTTGGTTACTGGGCTGGTACCAGGTGAATGCCAAATATAAAACAGGCAAAAGCATGTTGCAATGGATACATACCGATATGCACTTTGATGCCAATGATAAAATAGACAGGGTGATTCAATACCTGGACCGGTCTCTTATTATGGCCGCCACGACCCAGTAATAGGGGGAATGTCTTTTAATGAAAAACGATACAGGTCCTGTATCGTTTTTTTATTAAAGATTAGTTGATCCTGTTATATGTTGACCACAACATCTATTACCTGCTTTTTATCAGGGCTTTCCCAACGAAACCGTACCGTGTACATTTTAAGCGGGCTCTTTTTTAATTTGTATGGGATCTTTAAGGTATAATCTACATTGTCGTTTTCCATGGCACCCTTCACCTGCTTCAATAATATATCGTTTATTTTTATTTCATTCAGGTCGCTGTCATAAACCCAAAAGCTTTCTTTACCCTGGAATATCCCGGATATGCTTGATCCTTCGATACTGGCAATATCCAGGCTGGTATAAGCCATTTTGGGTGCAACCTTGATCGAAGTATCAACTGCCACCTGCATGTTCCTGGCTTTTATGCCATTGATCATACCCGTATAGCCGTCAACTGATTTTATGGTTTTTACCGCTTTTGAAAGTTGTACTGTCTCACCCTGCTTTGCAATGCTCATTGGGAACTCAACCCTTAGCTGGCTCTTGCCTTTAAGGTCAAACAAACGGATCTTAATGGTGCCCCCAGGATTTGCCTTCATGATCTCCGGCGAGATCCCAAACCTTATACTCAAAGCCTTAAAGTCTTTGGCCGAAAAGCCTGTTGCTTCATTCCTTGCAAAAAGATTGGGATTTTTAGAAAGAACCTCCCCTCTTGGTGATACGATGCTGAATTCAGCGCCTGCATATACTTTATTATTATTTTCTTCAAACCCCGTTGGCTCCTGGAGATTGATCTCAATTTCTTTGCCTAGTGGTAAACGGTTGCTTAAAAGCTGTGCGCCGTCTATTCTCACATCGATCGTTTTTATACTTAATCCTTCCTTAAAATAGCGGAGGCCTGTTAAAGGCAAAATGCCGTTGTTTTGAGCGGTGCCATCGTTAATGCATAAAAAGCTACAGGCAAAGAGAATAGCGAAATACTTGAACATGGGGATCTTGGTTTTCATAAAGATAGATTGCAATTTCGTAAATAATGCTGAGTAAAAGGTACTGACGGATTTATTCAGGGTATTTTAACATACTCAACGCTGACGGGTCAATATTATTATGCATCAGCAGCTGCATGGGAAGAAATAATCTCTTTAGTGACCAAAACTGTAGCCTCCTTTTGTTACCAACAGCCCTCGCTCGCAGTTAAGTTCCTGCGCAGTAACCCTGCTTTGAGACGGGTACCTGTTTGTGGGAAGGCCCTTCTGTGGAAGAGATACAAAAATTAATAGATGATAATGTTGGCGATATCAGCAAGACCTTTTGCTACGAAGTGAACCAGCCCTTCTCCATGGGACTTCCACAGGCGGCAATGGTAGCAACGAGTAACTGAAACCAGTTAATACGTTAATCCGTTGACTGGTTAATCCGTTAATCGGTATGCAGATAAAGACTGTAAAAGCTTTACAAATATCTATACTTCCTACTGATCAACGGATTAACGGATCAACGTTTTTTCTATTTGAGTGAGGTATACAGGTCATTCCACTTTTTCTCTTCTGCTGCAAATTTTGCCTGGTCTGCAGGGTTTCCTTTCGTCCTGCTCTTTTTTATGCCATAAATATCTCCAAGATATCCTACCGCTTTTTTGTATTGCTGCTTATCCAGCCTGCTCATGTTCTCTTTTTTCGCAAGTATGGCAACCGCTCTTTCATAAGGCTCACGGGCTGCTTCCAGTAAAGCCACGTATTGCTGGTCGAGTGCATCTCTTTTTGCAATATCATCTTTGGAAAGCGGGGTGCCGGGTTTTGTGCGTGTTTTCATTGCTGCTGCATGCGCATCCTTCTCGTCACTTATTTTGATCGACTTATTAATATAATGATCTGCGGTGAACAGGTAAGGTATTTCGTTCCCGGCTTTTAAAGAAGATGATTTTGCAAAGGCATTGATCATTATTTTTTCAAGATCTGCTGCATTGCCCGGCTGCACTGCTCCTTCCTTACGTGAATTCAGCGTATCATAGATCACTTCACCTAACAATTGGTAAGCCTTTTCATTGTTCGGATCAGCAGCAACAAGATCTTCAAGCGCCTTTACTTTTTTATTGAAATCATCTTCAAGTCCTATCGCAAAATCAGCTTTATCATAAGTAAAAAATTCACTGGTGGGATATAATTGAACACCTATTGCTTTATACTTTTCAAAATTCGTCATGTCCTTCTTCGCAAAAGAATGCCTTACGAGGAAGCGGTAAATACCTTCATAATCAGCACCGCCGAGTTTCATGTCTGCAATACGGCCGTAATACTTCGCTGCGTCATCATTATTCTTACTGTTCTCAGCGGTGATGCCTGCCAGTAAAAGGCTATTGGTATCAGCGGCTATGGTGATGATCTTTTTACTGATCAGCAGGTCTGAATACTCTACTACCCTTTTGAATTTGTCAGCGCCTTCCTGCCAGCTCTTCTTTTCATAATCTTTATAACCCGATGAAAACAACCCTGAATAAATATTAATAGGACTATTCTGGTAAACGGGATCACTAAGCAAAGTAAGCGTGGGATCCAACTCACGGTATTTTTTAAATGCGGCGTCTGCCTCGCTTAAAAGCTGGTCCCCCGCCGGAGTACCCTTGGTTGCAGGTTCTGCGGCAAGGCTCCCATATATGGCAGCCTTTAGGATATAGGCTTCAGCCTTTGAAGCAAATTTTGTATTACCCATCCCTTTATCCACGTCTTCCCTTGCTTTTTTATATTGCTGTAATGCAACCTGGGTTTTAATGGATGTATAATCCTGTGCCAGGACAGATAATACCGGTAATGTTAATGTTACTAATAAAAGAATTTTTTTCATGTGTGTTTTTATTGTTGAGTAAAAATTTAAGCCGGTAATGATCATGATGTCCTTACCATTTTTTGTAAAACTAAAAAATCTTATCGTCAAATATTAAAACCTGCCTCCTTTTTTAAAAACAGATTCATTTTCAAAGTTAAGCGTAATAAGATAAAAAAGACCAACCGGTGTCCGCGGTCATTTATATGATCAGTAAAGCCCTTAATATTTAAACATAATGATCTGTTAAATATGGCAGGATATTTGTTGCCAGACAATTGCTACTCTTATTCAAACTGCGTTTTAACTGTTTACCGGTCATGCTTCCGGTGTTTGTCCGTACACTATACACTGTTCATTTTTTTATTGTTAACCATTTGATCATTAAGACCAGCTTTTATGGATAATAGAATTTACGCAAAGTATTTTTTACTTTTAGCAACCGCATGTTTTTTTACAGGACCCTTATTTGCCCAGGCTGATATGCAGCAACGCCGCCTGCTTTTACAATCAGATGCGAAAGTGAGTCATTTTACATTTAATGAAGAGCTTAAAACCCCTTCTGTCATCACTTTTAAAGCAGGGGCAGACATTCCCGTATCAACTGCTCCACAACTTATAAAAAAATATTTCACCCTTACTGATCCGGGTGACGAGGTGCTTCTCGTAAGGTCGAGTGAAAACAAATACGGCATCCGCGTTGAAAAGTATAAACACTTCCATGATCATATCGCGGTAGAACATTCAGCATATATTGTAATGTCACGCAACGGGAAATTTCTCTCCGTTACCGCTGAATCCTATATTTTAAACCCGGAATTTTCTGTCATTCCTTCATTGACAGCTACAGGTGCAAGGGCAAAAGCGCTTGACTTTGTGAAGGCGAACAGGTATGCATGGCAGGACCTGGAAACACAAAAAGCAAATGCAACAGGAAACCCCGCTTTGCAACAGCAACTGCAAAAATTAATTGAAGAACATTATCCAAAAGGGCAACTGGTGATCGCTAAAAATAAATATGGTGATGGACAGGCAAGACTGTCCTGGAAATTCGATGTATATGCCACAGCTCCGTTAAGCCGTAACTATATTTATGTAGATGCCATGAATGGCAAGATCATTTTAAAAGACGCGATCATCAAACATACAGGAGAAGAAAAAAAGAAACCACATACCGGTAATTTAATTTCAGAAAAGCCCTCAACTCCCCCTGGCGCCAATACTGTTCAGAACATTATACCATGGCTTTCACCCACTGCATCAGAACTGGCGACTGGTACAACCCGCTATGCAGGAACACGTAGCTTTTACACAACAAGACTGAGTGTTCCGCTATTGGGAATGAATGACCCTAACAATACCTCGGCCCTCCTCCAATACAGTGGTGTTGATCCGAGGGTACCTGTTCTCGGCCCAATAGATGTTTTCATTTTAAAGGATGATACCAGGGGTGGCGGAATTGAGACCTATGATATGAATGGTGCAGGTGGCTTACCGGTATCTGTTCCCGCATTGCAGACACAGGCGCTGGCTTTTTTAGATAAAGACAATAACTGGAAAAATGAAGCCGCGGCAGGAACAAATGAAGACCTGGTAAGAGGCGCAACTGCTGATGGCTCAAATGGTGCTGATGAAGCTTTTAACGACGATTATGTACTTGATGCGCACTGGGGTGCTGAAATGGTTTATGACTATTGGAAAAACGTACATAACCGTTTGAGTTTTGATAACCTTAACTCTGCCATAAAAAGTTATGTGCATTATGGACCGGCATATGATAATGCATTCTGGAATGGTTCAGTGATGACCTATGGTGACGGCAGTGGTACAACGGCCACAGGCTTTCGGCCGCTGACCTCCCTTGATGTTTGTGCACATGAGATCGGCCATGGTGTTTGTTCATTTACATCAGACCTTGTTTATGAAAGTGAATCAGGTGCTATGAATGAAGCTTTAAGTGATATCTGGGCAGCATGCGTGGAAAACTATGCAAAAATAAATGTTGATCCTTCTTTGCCTTATCATTTCTTCCAGGTAGGTGAACAGATAGCCGGGGATAATATCGGCCTTCGCCGCATGGATAATCCAAAAGCAAAAACAGATCCCGATACTTATGGTGGACAATATTGGGCAAATCCCGCCTGTGTACCAACACTTGCAAACGACCAGTGCGGTGTACATACCAATAGCGGAGTACTTAACAAGTGGTTTTATCTTTTGGTACAGGGGCCACTCACTACAACAGGCTCCCCGGCAGTTACCGATGACGGCCTTGCCGATAATGGGGTGATCATAAATGGTGGAAATAATTATGGCGCTCTCGGCCCTGCGGGCACGGGCGAGTTCTTAGGTATCGGCTTTGCGAAAGCAGAAGCCATCACCTATCTAATGGAACAACTCTTAACACCCAATGCAACCTTCGCTTCTGCAAGAGCAGCTTCTGTTATTGCCGTAAGAACATTGTATGGTGAATGCTCACAGGAAGAGCGATCGGTTACCGATGCATGGTTTGCAATAAATGTTGGCGCTTCCTATACATCATGCGGATTACCATTGTTATCAGCATCTTCTTTAATAACTGATGTAAAAGAAACCGCGGCCGGCGGATGTGTACGCTATAATGAATATAATATCAATACCAACTTAACCGCTGTACAGGGCGCTGCAGTAACCGTTAACTTCTCGGTTGGTGCCACAACCATGTCTCCGGATGAATATTCCTTAAGTGCAGCATCAGTAACCTATAACCCGGGTGAAACAGGATTGCGTACGGTAAAGCTGCGCATATATGATGACGCGATGGTAGAAGCAGATGAAAGCATTACCATTGATGCAACCAGTGGAGCACCGGCTTTAAATAGCTCTTTCACTTTCACCGTACGCAACGATGATACTGACCCGGTAATAGGCGGTACACAAACTTTGCTGACAGAGAATTTTGAAGGTACAGCTTTGGGGAGCTTGCCTGCAAACTGGACAGTAATTAACAGAACAGCCCTGCCTCCCATTCAATGGGCCGTGAGAGCTAATGGAACTGTACCGTTGAACTGGAGTGGAAACAGGGCAATAATTGAACAAACCATATTACCCGGAGAAGCAACCTACGACCAGGTGGTAACATCACAGGTAATTTTAAAGACACCGCTTATCAATGCCTCAGGATTAAATAGTGTGCGGGTGCAGTTCGTGTACCAGGCCGGGGGAGAACCAGCCTGTGACCCGGCTTGCGATTATGGCCAACTTGTGTATTCTATGGATGGGGTGAATTTTACCCAGTTGCCAGGTGAAGCATCCCCACCATTGTATGCCCAGCTAACAGACGCAAATTACGATTATGTATTACCATCGCAGTTCAATGGTAAACAATTTTACCTTGGATTTTTGTGGACCAACGATGCAAACGCGGGAACTTCTATAAGCATCACTATTGATAATTTTATCATCACTGCGAAAGGACGTGATATAGAATCAGAGCTTGCCGCGACAGTTAGTGAAAAAATAAATGCGGAAACAGGCAAGCCAACTTATTTCTACAGTACAACTGACGGACAGCTGATGGCCCGTGTATCAAACAGCACGGCACATAATTATGGTTGTATGTCTGCTACATTGGAAAAAGCAGGCAGCAGTGCATTTGAATTTTATGTAGATGGTCTTGATCATCACCGCGTGGGTGACAAGATCATGAGGTTAACAGCAACCACTAACAATGTAAGTGGGGCTTATACCATTACAACTTATTTTACAGAAACAGAGATCCAGGCAATAGAAGCCTTCACAGGTTTTACCAGGACACAGTTGTATATGTATAGAACCACGGCAAATCCATATACCGCTGCTAATGCTGCCAATACAGAAAGGGTGAGTGCATCCTATACAGCCATATCCGGACTGGGTGGCACTTTTACGGCTTCGTTCAGCACCGGTTTCTCCGCGGCTTTTGCGCTGGGAAACATGGTCACTATACCGTTGCCGGTAAACTGCGTGGACTTTAAAGCGATTAAAAAAGACAACTATATACAACTGGCATGGAAAGTAAATGCTGAAATAAATAACAAAAGCTTTGAAGTAGAGAGAAGCACCGATGGTATTAATTATGTAACCATGGGCACTGTATTGGCAGGTACAGCGGCAAACGGTAATTATAGCTTTACCGATTATAATTTATCAGGTAAAAGAAATTACTACAGGCTTAAGCAAACAGACGTATCCGGTCAAAGCCGTTATATTTGCACTACGCTTTCTGTGCCGCTTGGTAACAGTAACGACTTTAGCTTAGGCCATATCTTTCCTAATCCATCAGCCGGCCAGGCGTTCGTGAATATTTATACCCCGGATGCAAGGAAGATAAATATTGAATATGTGAACATACTCGGACAGGTATTCAATAAACATTCCATTGAATTGCAGCCCGGCGCAACCCGTGTGGCTTTAAAATTGAATGGATCAGCAGGTAACCTTCTTGTAAGATTCCGTGATGAAAAAGGTATGATGCTGGGTTACCGTAAGATAACAGGGCTATAAATTCCTGCGATTTTATAGAGTTCAAAAGGCTATTGCTTTACTGCTTTAGCCTTTTGTTTTTAAGTGTTGGCGTACTAATGAACTACCTTGCCGGGTTCAAATAACATAATGGAAACTCAATTCGACCTGCTCATCAATAGTTACCTGGATAATAATATCGGCATAGCCCCGTGCTTTTTAGCTCCTGCGCTGGCAAAGGGGCTGCATCAGCATATCGTGCAATTACAAAAAGATGGGAAGATGCTGGCTGCGGGGATAGGTAATGAAGAAGTGAAAGACACGGAACAAAAAATGAGGGCTGACAAGATCTGCTGGCTTGATAAAAGCGACG
Source organism: Ferruginibacter sp. (assembly GCA_035318685.1). Classification (GTDB taxonomy): domain Bacteria; phylum Bacteroidota; class Bacteroidia; order Chitinophagales; family Chitinophagaceae; genus Ferruginibacter. The sequence continues at coordinate 7,889 of DATHEH010000205.1, read as the reverse complement.
ATAATGTTTTCGAACAGGAATTCTTGATAAGGGTAGAGAATTTTATTGAACACCTGAACAGGACCTGTTACACCGGCATCAATAGTTACGAATTTCATTACGCGGTTTATGAGGAAGGAAGTTTTTATAAACGCCATAAGGACCAATTTAAAAATGACAGCGACAGGAAATATTCGCTGATCAGTTATTTGAATGAAGACTGGATAGAAGAAGACGGCGGCCAGTTACTCGTTTACCAAAATGAAACGGTGCAAAGTATTTCACCCCATTCGCAAACCGCCGTGTTTTTTAAAAGTGATGAGATAGAACACGAAGTAACAAAAGCCCGCCGAAGCAGGATGAGCATTACCGGCTGGCTGAAGCGGGTGTAGCATCCATGCAGTGTGGCCTTACAGGTATTCGGGCTGTTCTGCTGAAAGCATGTTTTCTTTTGGTTCGTGAATTTTTGTATTGCGCTCCCCTATCTGTTGCCTCCACATTGCATAATACAATCCTTTTAACTGTAGCAGTTCTTCATGGGTTCCGGTCTCCGTTATTTTCCCTTTTTCCAACACATAGATAGTATCGGCATTCATAATAGTTGACAACCGGTGTGCAATGGCAATAATGAGTTGCTGTTTTTCCGCAGCAATGGCATTGATCGTATCAGAAATAGCTTCTTCGGTAAGGGAATCAAGAGAAGCTGTGGCTTCATCAAATATCAGTATCTGGGGTTTACGAAGCAATGCACGTGCAATGGATAGGCGTTGTTTCTCACCGCCTGATAATTTGGTGCCGCCTTCGCCAAGCAGGGTGTCAAGTCCTTTGGAATTTTTGAGCAGGTTATAGGAAGCCGATTTTTTTAAGGCCGATAACATTTCCTCTTCGCTAGCACCGGCTTTAATAAATTGAAGATTTTGCCTCACCGTTCCTGCGAATAATTGGGTGTCCTGCGTTACGAAACCTATCTGTCTTCTTATTTTGTTATAGCGTATCTCTTTCACCGATGTGTCGTCAAAGTAAATATCCCCGCTGAGTGGCGTGTAAAGTCCTACCAGTAATTTAATGAGGGTGGACTTGCCCGACCCGCTTGGTCCCACGAAAGCAATGGACTCACCCGTTCTTGCCTTAAAGGAGATATCATCGATAGAATTTTCTGCTGCAGTTCTGTGCCTGAATACCACATTTTTAAATTCAAGTGTTTCCACCTCTCCCAGTTCCACAGGTTCTTCAGGCCTCACCTCTACGGGCTTCTTCATCAGCAGATCAAAATTTTGCAACGAAGCCTCTGCCTCACGATAGGCGAGGATGATAGTACCCAGGTCCTGCAGCGGCCCGAATATATAATTCATGATGAACTGCATGGAGATAAGTTCGCCGGGGGTAAGCACTTTCCTGAAAATGAGCCAAAGCAGGATAAAAAGTATGGATTGTTTGAGCAGGTTAAGGGTAACATCCTGTAAAAAAGTAAGCGTGCGCACTCTTTTCACTTTCAACATCTCAAGGTCAAAAATATTCTGTGTAAAGGTCTTTAACCGCTTTATTTCGGGAAATGTGAGGCCCAGACTTTTTACCAGTTCAATATTCCTTAATGATTCGGTGATATTGCCGGACATGATGGCATTTTCCCTGAATATCCTGCGTTGAATGGTTTTAATTTTTTTGCTTAGCATCCCGGTGAGCCCTCCCAGCAAAACCACTCCTACCAAAAATACGGGTATCAGTGCCCAGTGTTTTGTAATGGCATAGTATATAAGAAACCCAACGCCCACAAGTGTTGAGAAAAGGATATTAATAAATGAACTGAGAAAATTTTCTGTATCCCTTCTTGTTTTCTGAAGTATGGAAAGTGTTTCACCGCTTCGCTGTTCTTCAAATTCCTGGTAAGATAAACGAAGTGTTTGCTTAAGGCCGTCATCAAATACGCCCTTTCCAAATTTTTGTACCACCAGCCGCAGGAAATAGTCCTGGAAAGCCTTTGCCAGTTTTGCAGCAATAGCTACGCCTATGGCCAGAACCAGCAGCCCTAGTATGCCGTTTACCAATTCATCCTCATTTTTATTGCCGGGATTCAGGGCATAATTGTCTATGATCTTTCCAAAAATTACGGGGTCATAAAAATTGAGTGCCTGTGCTATAGCTGCCAGCAGCATAGACAAAACAGCCAGCCATTTATAGGGCCTCAGGTATTTCCAGAGTATTTTCATACAGTGTATTTAATTGTCAATTGTAGTTGAAAGCGTTTGGCGGGATCAGCTTTTCAAACAGGCATCCCGGAGCATCTTCATATAGGCCAATCCCTTTTCTCTGGCAAAATTAATATTACGATCGGGAATATCTTCCGGGTCTTTGTAATGTTCCAATGCCTTGTCAATACTTGCTTCACGCAAAAGATGCAGCATGGGATAAACCGACCTGTTGGTATAATTGGCTGCATCATTTTCTGCTGACCCGGCAAAAAGGTACAAGGGATGAAAGCTTGCCAGTTGGTAAATGCCTTCATAACCTTTTTGTTTCAATGACCTTTCAGCATCCGATAACATATCAAGATAATCATCAAAACTTTTAAATGCATTTGGAAAGATGAGGATGCTGGTTTCAATATTCAACTCCTCATCAAGACGGGTTGTTTCCACTAAAAAAGAATCAAGGCATATAGCCGCCACCTCACTTGCTTCTACCTGGTAGTGTACGGTTTGCTGTTTTATTACATTGGCGGCGAAGGGACAAAAATTACATCCCACCACCACATCTCTGATCCATTTTTTTGTTTCATCAATTATTTGCTGTGCTGTACGGTGCATTAATTTATGTTGAGTTTGGTAAAGCTAGCTGTATTTATCTTGCCAGTGGAGATAGAATATCTTTTTAAAATGCAACCTTTTTTTCTTACCAACGTCTTCTATTAGCTAATAATATGATCAACACATTTACCTAATAAATAAAAGCACCCATATGCATTTCAAACTTTTCAATATGGTAACATTACTGACCACTTTTGCCCTGCAGGCTTGTAACAACACTGATAAAACCAATACAACAATGAATAGCGATAGCACAACAACCGGCACAACCACTACAGCGTTAAAACCCGCCGGTCCAAAACCAGGATGGGCACCTGATATAGATGATGAGATGGCTGTAGTAATTGAAAAGCTGCAAAGTTATGGTGCACCCCCTCTTGAAACACTCACCGCCGCGGAAGCACGTAAGCAACCAACTCCTACTACAGCCGTGTTGGACCTGGTAAAAGAACACCATATTATTATACCCCCTTCTACGGTCGATACCATGGGTAAGGATATTCCTGTGAATGGAGGGACCATACATGCCCGTATTTATACCCCAAGGGGAACTGATAGTGCTTACCCGGTAATTGTATATTATCATGGCGGTGGCTGGGTGATCGCTGACCTGGATGTATATGATGCATCAGCTAAAGGATTAGCGGAACAGGTTGGTGCAGTAGTTGTATCTGTGCATTACCGTCAGGGGCCGGAACATAAATTCCCAACCGCACATAATGATGCTTTTGCAGCTTACCAGTGGGTGATAAAGAATGCGGCTTCCATAAAAGGAGATCCCAAAAAGATAGCAGTTGCCGGTGAAAGTGCAGGTGGTAACCTGGCTTGTAATGTAAGTATCATGGCGAGGGAAAAAGGTATACAAATGCCCCTTCACCAACTATTGGTTTATCCTGTTGCTAACAATGATATGAATTCGGAGTCTTACCAGAAATATGGTACTGCTAAACCACTGAGTAAACCTTTAATAGAATGGATGGTAAAAAATTACCTGCCAAATATGGATGCATCTGCCGACCCCCGCATCTCGCTGGTGAAAGCAAATTTAAAAGGCCTGCCACCCACAACGGTTATAGCTGCTGAAATTGATCTTTTACAAACAGAAGGCAAATTGCTAGTTGATAAACTCAAAGAAGCAGGTGTTGCTGTTGAATATAAGTTGTACGAAGGTGTAACACATGAATTTTATGGGATGGCTGCAATAGTTCCTGATGCAAAAGATGCACAGGCAATGGCAGCGGCCAGGTTAAAGACCGCGTTTATTAAATAAGCTGAAAATTTGTCATTAAACTGATATGAACAGAATATGCGGTTGCAGGCGATCATTCTCGTTTTTTGTTGAAGTGATTGGAAAGGTTGTTGTAAAAGTTAAAAATGTATAGCCCTGGTCTTGTGGTTCATTTAAAAATTAACTTTACAGCATTCAGGTCCTATAATTAAATCAATGAAAAGTATATTCATTTTATTTATCTCTTTCCTCGCTATGTCGTTCACCCTATGGCATACCGATTTTGAAAAAGCAAAACAGATCGCTAAGGAAAAGCACCAGCTTATCTTATTGAATTTTTCCGGCTCCGACTGGTGTGGTCCCTGTATCCGCATGAAGAAAGAGATCTTCGGGGATGAACAGTTCTCTAAAATGGCAGACGCAAAACTGGTACTTGTAAATGCAGATTTTCCCCGTAGTAAAAAAAATCAATTAAAGAAAGAGATCAAAAAGCAGAATGAAGCGCTTGCGGATAAATATAACCCCGAAGGCAAATTCCCGTTTACAGTTTTATTAAATGCCGACGGTAAGCTGATAAGGTCATGGGATGGCCTGCCTGCCGAGCCGGCAGCGGTTTTCTCAGAAAAAATAAAAAACATTTGTGATGCCCATAAATGACACTGCAGGATCACTAATTGAATTTAAACGCCGCGAAAGGCTGATGGGAAATTCATTTGAGATCACGGTAGTGGCAGCAGACAAGGCATGGGCCGAACAAAAGACCGATATGGCTGTTGCTGAAATTAAGCGCATTGAAAAACTTCTGACCACTTTTGATGAGAACAGTCAAACCAACCAAATAAATAAACGGGCGGGTATTGCCGCGGTTAAAGTTGACCGGGAAGTAGTTGATCTTATCAAACGCTCCCTGAGGATCTCGGAGATCACCGACGGGGCTTTTGACATAACCTATGGTTCAGTTGACAAACGCCTTTGGAATTTCGATAGTACCATGATAGCACTCCCCGACCAGGTTACCGCAAGATCAATGGTAAAACTCATCAATTACCGGAATGTTTTACTGGATGAAGAGGAATGCACAGTAACGCTGAAAGAAAAAGGTATGCGCATCGGTTTTGGTGGTATCGGTAAAGGCTATGCAGCCGAAATGGCCAGGGCATTGCTTATAAAAGAAGGCGTGGAAAGTGGAATTGTAAACGCTTCGGGCGATCTTACCAGCTGGGGCACACAGGCCGACGGAAAGCCATGGACGATCGGTATCGCTGATCCGTGCAATGCCCATTTACCCTTTGCCTATATGAATGTAACAGGACTTGCAGTTGCAACCTCGGGTAACTATCAAAAATATGTAATGATCGATGGAAAGAAATATTCACATACCATTAATCCAAAAACAGGGTTGCCTGTTACGGGTATAAAAAGTGTCACGATCATTTGTCCCAATGCAGAGATAGCTGACGCAATGGCAACACCGGTAACCATCATGGGCATTAAAGCAGGTATCAACATGGTCAACCAGATAAAGCATATGGGCTGCATTATCATTGACGACAACAACAAGGTCTATTCTTCAAAAAATATAAACCTACAATGAAACAGGATACAAAAAAACTGTCAGTATTTGTGATCGTATGTCTTATTATTTCATTCACGGGTACCTCCTGTACAACGGTAAAGGAATACCAGAAAAATAAACTGAATGACGGGGAAATGGTCCTGGGCAACCGGAAAGTGGAAAAATCGGAATTGAACTTTCATGCTTACCGTGAAGGTGCATCTGGTGCCAATGCCGGTAAAACAGGTGGTGGCTGTGGTTGCAATTGATATTTTATATAAGCAGGGATAAAAAGATAATATGAAAAGGATCTTCTTAACAGCAGCCGGCCTCTTTGCGTTGCTGCATTCATTTTCTCAAAAGACGCAGGACAGCACGGGTTTTAAAAGCAGGAAATTAAAAATTGAAGAAGTTAATTTTATTTCCAGTTATTACAGGCAGGATGGTAACAACGCAGCCGTAACAGGTGGCATTGGCTCACAAAAACTTACCGACATTGTTAATATAACAGATGTGAAGCTTGTTAAGTATGACAGGAAGCTGCGCAAACATAGTTTCGATATAGAGGTAGGAATTGATAGTTATACTTCCGCATCATCTGACCAGGTGGACCTGAAAGCCAATTCTTCCGCATCATATAAAGATAACAGGTATTACCCCTCAGTTAACTGGAGCGTTGAGAATGAAACTAAAGGCACCGGTTTTGGTATGGGTGTATCAGTCTCTACCGAGTACGATTATTTTTCTCTTGGCGGCAATGTCTTCTTTTCTAAAAAAAACAAAAATAAGAATGGAGAATTCACTGCAAAATTCCAGGCATACCTCGACAGGCTGAGTTTGATCGCCCCGGAAGAATTACGGGGTATTGCAGGAGTTGAGAACGGCGGAAGCGCTGCAAGGAATACTTTATCAGGCTCCCTCTCCTGGTCGCAAATAATCAATGAGCGTTTGCAACTGATGTTCATTGCTGATGTAGTTCAGCAAAATGGTTATTTAAGCCTGCCCTTTCACCGGGTATATTTTAACGATGCCAGCGTTCACCAGGAAAAACTACCCGGCAGCCGTTTTAAGATCCCTTTGGGTTTCAGGGCCAATTATTTTTTGGGAGACAGGTTCATCATTAAAACATTTTATCGTTTTTATACAGATGACTGGGGACTTACATCTCATATGGTAAATATTGAAGTGCCGGTAAAGATCACCCCCTTCTTATCGGTCAGTCCTTTTTACAGGTTTTATGATCAAAGGGCCATTAAATATTTTGCGCCTTATCAAAAGCATACTGCCATAGATCCATATTATACCAGCAACTACGACCTTTCTAAATTCCACAGTCATTTTTTTGGAGCCGGTATCCGTATTGTGCCACCCAAAGGTGTTTTTGGATTAGATCGCTTTAATATGCTGGAATTGCGGTATGGGCATTACGCGAAAAATACAGGCATGAATTCGGATATTATTTCCTTGCACCTGAAATTCAAAAAAACATAAGAAAAAAGCACAGCATCAATTAGCTACCTTAATATATCCCCAGCCCTCTTTTTGCTTGCTGATGATCTCGTAAATGCCATCGTTCACTATTTGTATACCGGGCAGGAGTTTACCTGCATCAATATTATATCGCTTCATGGTGAAAGAGCAAACGTTGAATGTGGTGTTCTTATCAGCAGCAATACGCCCGATGGCGTCGGCGTATTTTGACTGTTCCTTAACCACGAAGCCCATTGCCTGGCCATAGATAACCACTTCCAGTTTTGCAGCTGGATTTTCTTTTCGTATCAGCTCCAATTGCCGGATAAGTGAATGCTGGGTAGAAGAATCATTCGTGGTCATATCAAATACAACTTTATAATCGGGTTGCTGGGCCTGGAGGCAGAAGCTTGCTATGAACACGAAGATAGCGGTGCATATTTGTCTTTTCATAACATGAGTTTTGTTTAGAAAATTACAAATAGTTTTGTTCAATTGCAAAGAATGATGACTACAATTTGGAAAGATGCTGGCGGTCTTTTATTATTTTACTTACGCGGTACACCATGATGATGTTCACAATTATTATTCCTACAATTACATAGCCAAGGGTATCGTAATGTTGTAAGGGGGAGTTTTTTGTTTCCTGTACCACGATCATGCCACCAACAGCTGCCGCAATACCACCGGCTATTTGCTGCAGGGATGAGTTGATGCTCATAAATGCACCCCTGTCCTGCATCTGTGGCAGCGCAGAAGTAAGTGCCATTGCCGGTACCATCCTGCTCATGATGCCGATCATCATCACGATATTCATAAAGATAACGATGCCGAAATGCACGGGCGGCAGGTT
>DATHEH010000204.1:0-9728 GCA_035318685.1 Ferruginibacter sp. | reverse complement strand
CCATTATGAAAATGCTGGGCATGAAAGAAGACGAAGCCATTGAGCACAGCATGGTATCCAAATCCATTATTAAAGGCCAGGAAAAAATTGCAGGCCTTGTCAGCTTTGAACAATCTGCCCATTCACAGGAGGAATGGATGGAAAGGAATATTAAGAAATGATTTCTTCTTTATCACTTTTTCCCCCAGATAGCTACCCTTGCCTTTCCTTTCCTGGTTCCGACCGTTTCATAAAGAAATTCTATTTTCTTTATTTGCCTTAGTCCCCCGGGAAAATCGATCACCCTGCTTTCCTGTCCCTGCCTGAAATTATTCTTTAACGGCACATTCATTTTTTCGCCGTTCTCAAAATAAACATCCATGTCAATGATGTGCAGAGGTGCATTGGTTACCCTCATCTTGATCTGGCGGAATGCATCATTGCCCGTAACCCAAAGTACATCCCGGTCAACGCCATAAGCTGCTATCTTATCACCGATAAAACGCCAACCCTGGGCCATGCTTTTAACAGGTGTGAAAAAGCTAAGTGCTGCTAATATTATTACAAAAGCTGAAATGGATCTGATGTAACGCATAAAAAATATTTTAATGGTTAAAAAGGTTTAGACCTTTATTCTCTGTGAAAGTTAAATTACGCAGGAATTTTAATAACTGCAATAGGATCATGGGTAAATAAACGGGCATACGCCAAAAATAATTCTCCCCTGAAAGCCTTTACTGCATTCGCTTTTACCTTCGCAACCTTCCGATCAAAAAAAATAAATTTGGAAATTAAATTTTTCGCCTCTTATCTTTGTACCAGTTCTTTAGTTTATCACTTATCAAGAAAGGCAGAGGGTAATGGCCCGATGAAGCCTTGACAACCTACCATGATTCAGTTCATGGAAAGGTGCCAATTCCATCACGCGTTAAGCGTGACAGATAAGTCAGATCCAAAGCTTAAAAAATACTTTTCAATATTTAAAGCTCATCTGATTTATCGGATGAGCTTTTTTATTTTCAACCCTGTTGGCGGCTACCAGCCCCGGCAGCGGTTCATAAAAAGCTCTTCCGGTAATACGCTCACCTGGTAAGTAATTAAACAAAAAACTGTTTAACACTATTTAATTAAAAATTAAAACCAAGGAAAATGAGCAACGCAACAGAACTGATCCACAGCATCCCCGTAGATCCATTAACAGGTGCCATCAGCGTACCTATCTATCAAACTAGTACCTATGTGCAGGACGCCCCGGGTGTTAATAAGGGCTATGATTATGCAAGAACAAACAACCCCACCAGGGCTATCCTGGAGACCGTAATTGCTAAACTCGAAAAAGGAACAGTAGGTATCGCCTTCGGCAGCGGCCTCGCAGCTATAGATGCAGTTGTCAAATTACTGAAAAGCGGCGATGAGATCCTGGCCGTTGATGATATTTACGGCGGGGCATTCCGGCTCTTCACCCATGTTTATGAAAAATTTGGCATCACCGTGAATTACGTTGACAGCACGAATGCTGAAAATGTTTTTAATGCCATCACTCCAAACACAAAAATCATCTGGCTTGAAACGCCAACCAATCCTACTTTAAAAGTGAGCGACATTGAGGCCATTGCAAAAATTGCCAGGGCCAATTCCTGTTTACTTTGCGTGGATAATACTTTTGCTTCACCCGCCTTACAACAACCTCTCACGCTGGGAGCTGATATTGTAGTACACAGCGCAACAAAATACCTGGGTGGCCATAGTGATCTTATTGCCGGTCTTGTTGTTACCAGGGAAAAAGAACTTGGTGAAAAAATAAAGTTCCTGCAAAATGCGAGTGGTGCAATACTGGCTCCTTTTGATAGCTGGCTGGTTATCCGCGGTATTGAAACTTTACATCTTCGAGTGCAGCAACACTGTCGTAATGCCCAGGCAGTTGCTGAATTTTTAGAAACACACCCTGCCGTTGATAAAGTTTTTTACCCTGGCTTAAAAACACACCTTAACCATGACATTGCTAAAAAACAAAGCAAGGGATTTGGTGGCATTGTTTCTTTTACATTAAAAAATGATACGGAAGAAGCAGCTACCCAATTTGTAACCGCTACTCACTACTTTAAACTGGCTGAAAGCCTGGGCGGTGTAAAAAGCCTGCTATGCCACCCTGCACAGATGACCCACAAAAGCATTCCTGCTGAAAAGCGCAGGGCGGCAGGTGTTGCTGACAGCCTGGTCCGCCTGAGCGTTGGACTGGAAGAAGCGGAAGACCTGGTGGCAGATCTTGAACAGGCTTTTGCAAAATTAAAAGAAACAAAGAAAAACCTGGTAACTATCCCTGTCAGTGGTTGAAACCCTGACAGCGGTATTGAAAACCCTGCCTGCCGACAGGCCCGGCAGCGGTTAAAATAATCTTAAACTAAAATCATGTCAACCAACAACAATATTACCATAGGTCTCTTCGGCTTCGGTGTAGTAGGCAAAGGCCTCTATGATGTGTTGCACAGCACACCCACCTTGCAATCTTCTATTAAAAAAATATGCATAAAAGACCCGGACAAGAAAAGAAGCATCTCTGCAGAGAACTTTACAACAGATGCGGCATTATTATTAAATGATGAAAGCATCAATGTAATTGTTGAATTAATAGATGATGCCGATGCTGCTTTTGAAATTGTAAGAACAGCCTTGCGGAATGGTAAGGCCGTGGTAAGCGCCAATAAAAAAATGATTGCTGAACATTTTGAGGAGTTATTGCAACTACAGCAGAAATACAAGGCGACATTTTTATATGAAGCCGCCTGCTGTGCAAGCATGCCCATTGTGCGCAACCTGGAAGAGTATTATGACAATGATCTTTTAAAATCCATACGCGGTATCATTAACGGCTCAACCAACTTCATCCTTACCAAAATATTTGAAGAACAACTGGAATTTAAAGAAGCAGTCGCCATGGCACAACAGGCCGGCTTTGCAGAAAGCAATCCCAAACTCGATATCGGGGGTTTTGATGCTGCGAATAAACTCAGTATCCTGCTGGCGCATTCTTTTGGCGTGATCGCAAAGCCAAATGAATTTATTTTTAACGGTATTGAAAGCATATCGTTGCCTGATACCGTTGTAGCAAGGGAAAAGAACTACAGCATAAAACTCGTGGCCAATGCCAAAAAATTAACATCAGGCGAATTGGCTGCATTTGTGCTCCCGCAGTTTGTAACGGCAAAAGACGACCTGTATCATGTACAAAATGAATTTAATGCCCTTACCACAGAAAGCACATTTGCTGACAAGCATTTTTTCAAAGGCAAAGGTGCCGGGGCCTTTCCTACTGCTTCTGCCGTATTAAGTGATATTTCGGCGCTGAGGTACAATTACAGGTACGAATACAAAAAGATCTTTCATCAAACCGATACGTGGCTCAGCAATGACTTTTACTTAAAGGTTTTCCTGAGTATAGATGATATCAGCAAAATAAATAAGGACAATTTTGAATGGATCGAAGAATGGCACAATGAATTCAGGTATAGCTGGCTCATTGCGGTGATCCATGCAGAAAAACTATTTAACAGCACTTGGTGGAAACAGGAAGGCGTATCGCTCATTCTTTGCCCGGATGCTGTTATAGAATCGGTTGACTATAAAAAGATAAGCAAGCGTAGTTTGGAACTGGCAGGTGTTGTGTAAATAAAAACAGCCTACTGCGAAATATAATTCTGCAGGTGTGCAATGGTCTCTTTTTGTGATTCGATGATGGCGTTTACCACATCGCCGATCGAGATCATTCCAATGACCTTGTCATTTTCCATAACGGGCAAATGACGGATATGTTTTTCGGTCATAATGGCCATACACTTATCGATCGTATCCTCACCGGTAACGGTCAGTACATTTTCTGTCATGATCTCTTTTACCAGGGTCTCCCGGGAAGATTTTCCTTTTAACACTATTTTGCGGGCATAATCACGTTCTGATAATATGCCTGTGAGCTTTTCTTCTTCCATCACCAATATGGCCCCTATGTTCTTTTCACCCATGGTTTTTATGGCTTCGTAAACACTAACCTGCCCTGTTACGGAAAAAACCTTACTCCCTTTGATCTGGAGGATTTTAGAAACTTTCATAAGCTGTCGTTTAAATGAGCATTCGCCTTTAAAGTTAATAAATTTTTCAGAGGATTAAAAGAACGGAATTTATAGCAGTATTTAGTAGAATTTATTCCCCATTGTCTAACATAATACTCTCCTTCACCGCAAAATTTTGATCTTTTTACTTTGAAAACGTCTTGGCACAGTTTTAGAATTATTTAATTAAAATTTACTATTATGGAAACAAATGAAAAATTGACCGAAGTTTTAAATGGCCTTATCGAGATCAATAATGACCGTGTAAATGGTTATGAAAAAGCTGTTGAAGAAACAAAGGATCTTGACCTTGATATGAAAGCTATTTTTCACAGTATGGCAAATGACAGCCGTAAATATGCATCTGAACTTTCAACCCTTGTAACCCGCCTCGGCGGAACCCCTGCTGATGGTACGACCAACAGCGGTAAAGTATATCGTGTATGGATGGATATAAAGACAACTTTCACTGGTCACGACCGCCAGTCGGTATTGGAATTATGCGAATTTGGTGAAGACGCAGCGCAAAAAGCTTATAAAGCAGCTATCGCTTCAGACGCGGAGATGGATACTGATACACGCCAGTTGATCGCAGATCAACAAGCCAAGTTAAAAACATCGCATGACATGATCAAGAAATACAGGGACATGCATAAAGCAGTACATGCCTAGTTCAACTTTTTTTGCTTTGTATACACAGAAAAGCCCGGGTAGATTACCCGGGTTTTCTATAATTAACTGGCGAAATAAAAAAGCACCAAGTCTGTTTTCTTACGTCCTAATTGCTTATTTCGTAATCTTACTAACCCGATGCTTTCGTTTGATTGGCTTCCATCCGTTTAAAGACTTCCGCTTCTCAATTGTAAAATAAAGATACGTTCTGCAGTAACTGAATTCCAAATTTTTCAGCGCCATGTTTTGCACCTGTTTTGCACAGGTTTATGCACAGTGCTAATGATCATTCAAAGGAAGTCCTCTCTTCTGAAACTCCTTCCAGTTCAGGTATTCATCGTCCACTCTCTGTTCCACCATGGTAATGCAATCATTGACCGGACAAATTAATTGGCATAGGTTACATCCAACACATTCTTCTTCCTTAATAGCATAAGTATTATATGGTTTGCCATAAGTAAGACTGATGGATTGATGCGATGCATCTTCACAAGCGATATAACACAGTCCGCAATGAATGCATTTATCCTGGTCTATACGTGCTACATGATGAAAATTTATATCCAGGTCTTCCCAATGTGTTATTTTTTCTACAGACTTTCCAATGAAATCATTCAAAGTATTAAATCCCTTTTCATCCATCCAGTTATTTAGTCCTTCACACATGTCTTCTACGATCCTGAATCCATAATTCATTGCTGCGGTACACACCTGCACATTACCTGCACCCAATAACATAAATTCCACAGCGTCCTTCCAGGTACTCACGCCTCCTATTCCTGATATAGGAACTTTTGAAGTGGTTGCATCCTGTGAAATGGTGGTTAGCATTTTTAAAGCGATGGGTTTTACTGCCGGACCACAATACCCACCAAACACTGACTTGCCTGCTACATAAGGATTGGGAACAAGCGTATCAAGGTTGATACCTGTTACAGACTGAATGGTATTTATCAATGATAATGCATTGGTGCCTGCTTCCACGCATGCCTTACCTGTGGGTACAGGAGAATGTACGTTGGGTGTAAGTTTTGTAATCACAGGTATCGTTGCTGCTTCCATTACCCACTCCACCACCATACGTGCAATTTCAGGATCCTGTCCAACGGCAGCACCCATGCCTCTTTCCGTCATGCCGTGGGGACAACCAAAATTCAATTCCAATCCATGTGCACCTGTATCCTCAACTTTTTTTATCAGTTCATGCCAGCTTTCCCTGTCATTATCTGCCATCAGTGAAACGATCATTGCACGGTCGGGAAAAAGTTTAAGGCATTCAGCGATCTCTCTAAGGTTCAGGTCAAGGGGCCGGTCGCTTATCAATTCAATATTATTAAAACCCATCAGCTTATGCCCGCCAAAATTTACAGCCGAATAGCGTGAAGAGACATTTTTTACCTGGCTGCCCAATGTCTTCCATACCACACCACCCCAGCCTGCTTCAAAAGCACGAAGCACATTTATTTTTTTATCCGTTGGTGGCGCACTTGCTAACCAAAAGGGATTGGGAGATTTAATGCCGAGAAAATTTGAACTGATATCTGCCATAAAATTATTTTTTGCCACTAAGACACAAAATCACAAAGTAACACAAAGCTCCGTGCGTCTTTGTGCCCTGGTGGGTTAGTGGCTATTTAATATAAAATTTAATATTGCTGCTGCGCCCTCCTTCCCTGCCTGTACTGCGTCAACCACTTCTTTTCCACCATTAACAGCATCGCCGCCTGCAAATACACCGTTTAAATTGGTTGCTGCGCTGTCTTTTAAAATGATCTTCCCATTCTTGTTTTCTATACTATTGTTTTTTACCAACTCTTCAAAAGGCATTTGCCCCGCAGCTTTGATCACCATATCCACATCTAAAGAAAAGCTGTCACCCGTATCAACCGGTGAGCGACGGCCGCTCTCATCCGGTTCGCCTAATACCATTTTGCTGCAAACCAATTGTTTTACTTTCCCATTATCGCCAATCACTTCTTTCGGCGCTGCCAGCCAGATAATTTCGCAGCCATCAAGTTTGGCAATATCCAGTTCAACCTGGGTGCATGGCTTTTCATTTTCTGTTCTGCGGTAAACCATAGTAACCTGTGTTGCTCCCAGGCGCTTTGCCTGTGTTGCTGCATCAATGGCTGTCATACCCATGCCGATCACTGCAACACGATCACCAACGGCAACCTTATTGTATCCCTTATCCCGGATATCATAAATAAATTTTATGGCATCTTCCACACCTTCCAGGTTTTCTCCCGGTATGTCCAATTGCCTGGCCAGACCAACACCGATACCAAGGTAAACGGCATCGTAATTTTTTTGCAGTTCTGCCAGCGAAATATTTTTTCCCAGTTCCTGGTTATATTTTATTTCAATACCGCCAATACCCAAAATATAATTCACTTCATCTTCGCAAAATTGCGGTGTTACTTTATAGGCAGCAATGCCGTAGGTCATTAAACCACCAGCTTTGCTTTCCTTTTCAAAAATGGTAACATCAATTCCTTCTCTTGCTAAAACATGGGCGCAACTTAACCCTGCCGGGCCTGCGCCAACGATTGCTACTTTCTTACCTGTTGATTCTTTACGCTTAAAAAGCTGCCAGTTCTTCTCCATAGCTATCCCTGTAGAATAACGCTGCAGCCTGGCAATTGCTATCGGTTCTTCTTCCATCAGGTTGTATACACAGGCGCCTTCGCATAATTTTTCCACAGGGCAAACCTGGCTGCAGCCTGCGCCCATGATATTGCTTACAAAAATGGTATGGGCCGATCCTTTGATATTATCTGTAGAGATCTGCTTAATGAATTTAGGCACATTAATACCCGTAGGGCAACTCTTTGTACAGGGTGCATCATAACAGAACAGGCAGCGATTGGCTTCTACCAGTGCTCCATCTGCTGTTTCAAATGGCGGATGGATGTCGCTGAAATTCTGTTCATACTGCTCCTTAGATAGCCTGTTATTCTGTATCATTATTTTGAATTTTAAATTTTGAATTTTGAATTATGATTCTAATGGCATTTCATATAAAATTTATAATTCAAAATTTAAAATTGTCTAGAGTTCAGTAAGTTTTCCATAGGTTTCCGGCCTCCTATCCCTGTAAAACTGCCAGATACTTCTTACTTCGTCGATCATATCCAGGTCAAAATCGGCAACCAGTAATTCATCTTTATCCTCGCTTGCCTGCGCAAAAATTTGCCCGCGGGGGTCAACAAAATAACTGCTGCCATAGAACTTACCCAGGTTCCATGGCTTTTCTTCGCCAACCCGGTTAATGCACCCCATAAAATAGCCGTTGGCAGCAGCATGCGCCGGCTGTTCCAACTTCCATAAATATTGTGATAAGCCTGCAACAGTTGCCGAAGGGTTATAAACGATCTCGGCGCCATTCAATCCAAGGCATCTTGCGCCATCAGGAAAGTGGCGGTCA
The DNA here is from genome assembly GCA_035318685.1 of Ferruginibacter sp. GTDB lineage: Bacteria > Bacteroidota > Bacteroidia > Chitinophagales > Chitinophagaceae > Ferruginibacter. The sequence continues at coordinate 1,547 of DATHEH010000204.1, read as the reverse complement.
TAACAAATGTACACGCCAACCTTAGCATACTTTGTTTGAAACACAGGATAGCCAAGATTGCCGGGCTTAAAGAAGAACTTTTCCCAAAAGCCACTTGTATGCGGAATATGATTTTTGCGATACTTACCTAAGTATGTTCCATCTGCGTCAATAACCGCAGCAGTATTGTACAACACGCCTGATTGCTCCTTTTCATAAATGGGAACAATGATCACCATATTATATTTCTTGGCATAGGTTGCCATCAGGTCGGTTGTTGGACCGGGAACGCTCTCCGCACTCTCATACCATTTCCTGTCCTGGCCCGGACAGAAATAAGGTGTATTGAAAATTTCCTGCAGGCAAAGTATCTGCACGCCTTTTTTTCCGGCTTCTTCTATAAGCGGAATGTGTTTTTGAACCATGGCATCAACAATTTCCTGAATCGTTCCTTCACCCTCAGTTTTTGGAAGACTCATCTGGATCAATCCCGATTTAATAATTCTTGGCATGTATTTATGTTTTAAGTTATAGGTTGTAAGTAATAAGTTTAAGATCAATCAAATTTACTGTTAACGACCGTCATCAATTTTATTCCATACTCAAGATATGCTTTTAACCAGGTGACCATGAATACCCATCCCTGTGTCTGCTCTGCCAAACTCGCAATACCTCCATCAGTTTTATCCCAGCCATCTTCTTTAACCCTGAGCTCTGTTATTGTTTCATTTATCGGTTCAAGTGTGAATTCCACCAAAGTTTCTGTGCCTGAAGCCGGCCATTTAAAAGATATGAACTTATCCACTTCCATTCTCTGCACATGGACAGGCAATGATACCTTATAATGTTCCCAGGTCCATGTTATTGTTTTGCCTTCCTCCAAACGTGCGCTGCCAGCGGTTATAAAATACTTTTCCATTTTTGTCGGATCCACGATCGCTTCAAATACTTCATGTACCGGCTTTGATATCTGCACCTGTGTCTTAGCCTGGAGCTTCATTTTGAAATTTAAATTTTCCCGGTCACTTTATTTCTTTTGATAAACTTCCCGTTTCCTTTTTCTACCAGGCATTCGCCTTTGTCGATCACAACTTCTCCCCTTAACAAAACAGTTTTGCACTTGCCCGTCAGTTTCCATCCTTCGTAAGCTGAATAATCGGTATTCATGTGGTGTGTTGATACGCTGATCGTGTGCTCTTCATTAGGATCGAAGAGAACAATATCCGCATCGGATCCCGGCGAGATACAACCTTTCCTTGGGAACATTCCGAATATCTTCGCAGGGTTGGTTGATAATACCTCTACGAATTTATTAAGTGTGATCTTTTCTTTTCGTACGCCTTCGCTGTATAATAATTCTACCCGGTGTTCTATTGCCGGGTGACCATTCGGTATCTTTGAAAAATCATCCTTCCCCAATAATTTTTTCTCCCAGGTAAATGGACAATGATCGGTTGCTACTACCTGTATCAATCCCTGGTTGATGCCGGCCCATAAGGCTTCCTGGTCTTTCTTCTCCCGCAATGGTGGACTCATCACCCATTTAGCGCCTTCAAAATTCTGTTCGT
>DATHEH010000203.1:0-5411 GCA_035318685.1 Ferruginibacter sp. | reverse complement strand
GTGTAATGTACAAGAAAATTAAAATCATCAATTCAGAGTTCATAGAATTTAGTTGAATAATAATAATATTGTTCAGCTAAATATACCAAACCGGCTGCAGGCGTAAAATACGCCGCTGGTTAAAACCCAGGCGGCGGCATGCAACGGTTTACCTATGCCGGCAGAAAAACCCAGGCGGCGGCATGTAACGGTTTACCTACGCCGGCAGAAAGTATCAAAGACATTATACAGGATTTAACCCGGATCTTTTCGCCGCCTGGCCACTGACCAGCGCCCCAATCTCCGATTATCCCCCAGCCTCCTTTATCCCCTGGTCAGGATCCATTTACTGGTAATTCATGCATCCTTCCTGGCAGACAGTACCCTGACTTATACCAAACAGTGGACAAACGCTGACTATTACCACATTATTACCACATTATTATCACAGCATTTACACATATAATGTATAAATAGTGTGGTAATGATGTGTATTTAGTGTGATAATGATTACAGTTTATCCACTGTCTGTCTGCTGTCTGGCGGGAGTCTGCCATAAGGCTGGCATGAAGCATTTGCCCTGGAGGGGCTATTATTATAACTCATTAAAAATCAATTATTGGTAAGAAGTACAGCTAATGGCATCAGGCTTGCATATGAAAAATGGTTAAAAGCAGGAGTAAGCAGAGCGGCCATACTTTAATTCCCCACAATTCAATTCCTTTAAGTACTCGGCAAACAATCTAAAATTAAAAGTTTGTGCAGGCATTGATTTGGCCCTGGTGTGACGGACCATGAATATCATCACTTGCTAACACTGGCCCGGTAATTGGATTTTACGGAAAGTAAAAACTATACATTCAATTTTTAATTCCGAACCATGTATAAGCCGAAGGTGCGATCATTGACGACTGCAGCGATTATCTCAACATGATGGAGATCTCCCTTGAAAGATCCGGTTTCCGCGCCATAACAAATCACACTTCCAAACAGATCAGCAGCCTGGTCAAAAAACATGAATAGATATATTATTACTGGATATGTCAATGCCGGATATGTGCGGCAAATTGTTTTGCAAAGAATTAAAGACCAACCCGCAAACCAATTACTTTCCCATCATCATGATCTCCGGCAATCCGGATATCATGCATGAATTCTCTCAATTCCATGCTAATGATGCTATCGAAAAACCTGTAGACTTTAAGATATTGATCGATAAGATCAACAGGCAACCGGGAAGGAAGCTGGCAGCATAGCATTTGAACATCTTTACCTTGACGGCCAGGTATTTCCAGCCTGATTCCATATATAACAATTGCAACCCTGTGGGATCACCTGGTGCTGGTAAAGTGCAGTTGGTGACCGGGTTATGAATGACTCGCTACAACCCTGTACCCATTTGGCTGGGTAATTTTGTTACCACGGTACAAAAGCCCTGAGAGATAAGGGCTTTTTTCTTATATTTAATGGGCAGTAATTTTTAGCATTTAATACAAAAAATGATAATTAATTTCCCGGTTGAACGTTTATTAAACGGCTATAATATAAAACACGCAGGGTTGTTATAATTCCAAACCAGTATGAGAAAAGCTTTATTGACGCTGAATATTGTTTTACTTGTGATCACAGGTTACTCGCAATTAAATAATAGCTGGATCGATTATAGCAAGACCTACTATAAATTTAAAGTCTCCCGTGACAGCATGTGCCGTATCTCCCAGCCCGTTTTGGCTGCTGCCGGATTGGGAACTGTGCCTGCTCAAAACTTCCAGTTGTGGCGCAACGGCAAGGAAGTAAGATTATACACTTCTATCCCAACCGGTGTTTTTGGCGCCGGCGATTATATTGAATTCCGGGGCGAAATGAATGACGGTAAACCCGATAAAGATCTTTACCGCAACGCCGACTACCAGCTCAACGATAAATACAGCCTCTCAACAGATACAGCCACTTACTTTTTAACCGTAGATCCTGCAGCAAATAACCTCAGGTATACAGCAAGTGCTAATCCTGTTGCTACAAATGTTTTGCCTGCCGATGCATATTTTATGCGCAGGATAGAAACGCATTACAGGGGACAGACCAACAAAGGAAACGCAAATACAAATGCCGGAGAATATCTTTACTCTTCATCTTATGATATCGGTGAAGGCTGGACAAGTGGTGATATATCACCATCGGCTTCGCTCTTCAAAGACCTGACGAATATGAACAGGTATGCTGCCGGTCCGCCAAACAGCGTGATGTTCACCGTTTCTGCTGCAGGTAATGCATCCAATACCAGAGAATTAATCGCAAGGTTTTATAATACAACCATATTGGGTTCGCCTGCAGCCATAAACCCAATGCCATTTTTTAGCTACCACCGGGATACTGTGCGCAACCTGCCTTTGTCGCTTTTGGCAAGCCCAACAAATTTGCCGGTAAGCATCAATGGTAATTCCAGCAATGCCAATGACCGCTTAGTGGTAAGTTCCTTTTCGGTGACCTACCCGGCAACTTTTAATTTCAATAATGAAAAGAATTTTTATTTTGAACTGGAGGCCAACCCCGCCGGTAATTTTATCGTCATAAATAATTTCAATAACAATGGTATTGCACCCATATTATATGATATAACCAATGGACTAAGATACCTGGGTGATATTGCGGTACCGGGACAGGTAAGATTTGCTTTACCTCCTTCATCTGCTGTGGTTCGCAAATTCGATCTTATAAGCAACGACTTAACCAACGTCAATACCATCACTTCGCTCACGGGTAAAACCTTTACAGATTTTTCGATCGGAGCCAACCAGGGAGATTACCTGATCATCAGTAACCCTGTCTTGTATAATAATGGCAGCGGTGTTAACAATGTGGAATTATACCGGCAGTACAGGAGTTCCATCGCAGGTGGCAGTTTCAACAGCAAGATCTATAATATTGATGAATTAAATGACCAGTTTGGTTTTGGTATCCAAAAACATCCATCCGCCATCCGTGATTTTATAAGGTATGCAGGCCAGCAGTTCAGTCCTGCCCCGCAATATGTATTTATTATCGGCCGCGGTTTAAGTTATATAGATTATGCGGCAAACCAGGCTAACCCTGTAACGGAACAGATAGACCTTGTTCAAACCTTTGGATGGCCCGCTTCTGATATATTGTTGTCAGCCACACCCGGAACTGCGGTGCCTTTGATACCTATAGGAAGGCTTGGTGCCATTACCGGATCAGAGGTTGGTATTTACCTGGATAAGATGAAACATTACGAGCAGGTACAACAATCTCCCAGCCAGACCATCGCTGACAAAGGCTGGATGAAGAATATGTTACACACAATAGGGGGCGCAACAAGCCAGGAAACCCTGAATTTTACTGCTCACATGAATGATTACAAAGCCATCGCTGAGGATACGCTCTATGGTGCCCACGTAGAGACTTTTGCAAAAACTTCAGTGTCTGCTATTGAACAGGAGCAGAGCCAAAGAATAGCTGAACTTTTCCAGGAAGGCCTTGGATACATTAAATACTTTGGCCACTCATCAGCCAATGAGCTTGCCATTAACCTGAACTATCCTGAGAATTATCAGAATAATGGAAAGTATCCGTTCATGCACGTGAGCGGGTGTACGGTAGGAAATTTTTTCACTTTCAGTGGTAACAGGATCAATGGCTATGCAGGCATGTCTCTTTCGGAAAAATATGTATTGCTTGATCATAAAGGGAGCATTGGATTTTTAGGAAGCACACATTTTGGGCTTGAAGATTTCCTGGATGATTACAACCAGGTATATTATGATTTTTTTTGCAGGAAGATGTACGGTAATACAGTAGGTAATCAAATTAAAAACACGCTACAGACCTTGTATAATAACCCCAGCCTGGATTTTTTAACAAGAATGCACATGGAAGAAATAAATCTTCATGGTGACCCTGCTTTAAAAATAAATTCCTTTGCCCGGCCTGATTATGTGATAGAGGAACAGCTGGTGAAGTTTACACCTAATATTATCACTGTAGCCGATAATACGTTTACTGTTGATATAAAGATGATGAATATCGGCAGGGCAATTAAAGATTCGATACGTGTGAGTGTAAAACAAAAATTACCAAATGACTCCATAAAGGTCCTGTATAACCAGCTTATTCCTGCGATCCGTAATACCGATTCTCTCCGGTTCATAGTAACTATAAATCCTTTGACCGACAAGGGACTTAATAAACTCATTGTTTCACTTGATGATGATAACCGTGTTGCCGAATTATCAGAAATGAATAATATCCTCACTAAAGACTTTTATATTTTTGAGGACGAGTTGCGCCCGGTCTCTCCTTATAATTATTCTATAGTTACCCAGCAGAATATTAATTTTTATGCCAGCACGGCCAATCCTTTAAGCGGCCAGCGCCAGTATGTAATGGAGATCGATACAACGGAACTTTTCAACTCACCGTTTAAAAGAGTATTTAATGTAAGCGGTACAGGAGGTGTAATTCAATTTGCGCCTAATGTAATTTTTACAGACAGCACGGTTTATTACTGGAGAACTTCAACCGTTCCTTTATCCGGTAACAATATCATCTGGAATAATTTTTCATTTGTTTACCTGGCGAATGGTGCTACAGGATTTAACCAGTCGCATTATTACCAGTTACAGAAAAATACTTACAATCAAATCAAACTGGGCAATGACCGGCTGTTGAGATATACCACGAGGCCTATAGAATATAATGTGCGTACAGCCATATACCCGGCTTCCAACCAGGGCCCGGATTATTCCATAAGGAATGACGGTATCTTAGTAATGGAAGGGTTTTACGGACCGGGGCTTGCACCGAATACCGAGGGGTTGAGATTTTATGTTATTGACACGGTAACGAAACAAGTGTGGGTGAACCAGGATAACGGCGTAACGGGCCAGTATGGAAGTGTAAGGCCTATACCCATTAATCCAACAGCTAAGCCAGGATGGTTCCAGTTTAAAATTGAAACAGAGGCTGAGCGAAATACGGTAAGAGATTTCCTTACCAATATAGTACCCGATGGGCATTATGTAGTGTTAACAAATTGCCCCGCCGGACCTTTTACCCATTTCGCCGGTGAATGGCTGAATGACAACGGAGCGTCAGGTAATTCAATGTATCATACTTTAAAGAACAGCGGCTTCACTTATATTGATTCTATAAAAACACACCTCCCATTTGTTTATGTTTATAAAAAAGGTACCGGTGTTGCGGTAAATCAAACTTTTGGATTATCCTTTGGTGATAAACTCGATGTTGGGTTTCATACAATAGGTAATAATCTTTCAGGCGATATCATGTCAGACAAATTGGGTCCGGCCAAACAATGGAATGAACTGCATTGGAGAGGTACCTCCCTTGATAACCCGGTTACTGATTCCAATGCTGTGGAAATATATGGTATCACCAGTACCGGTACCAGT
>DATHEH010000202.1:0-6308 GCA_035318685.1 Ferruginibacter sp. | reverse complement strand
ATGGTTTGATGCAATACTTCTCTTCCTTTCGTCCACTGTTGGATTATTGATGGCTTTTATTTCATTGTTCCGGGTGGAGCGTTTTTTGGAAAAACTGTTGAGTACCAGGTTTATCCCTTTGGTGACAATCACCCTTCTCTTCCTTGGGTCTTTTGGTGTATACCTGGGCAGGTTTCTCAGGTGGAACAGCTGGGATATCATCAGCGATCCACCTGGCCTGTTTTCAGCCATTGCTGACCGGTTGATCTATCCATTCGATCATTTACGCACCTGGGGGATAACAGTTTTGCTCACGATGGTTTTTTGCCTCCTTTATTTCTCTGTAAAAAAGTTACCTTCTTATTTAAGCCGGACTGCATGATCAAATGCGAATAAGATCCTTGTTTATAAAAACTGCCCGGTTATTTAACCGGGCAGTGTAAATTATGAGCTGATAATTTTAGAAATCCAAACCAAGGGCAAGGTATAAAACAGGTTTACCTTTAAAAAAACCCGTCATTGGCCAGCCCGCATCAAATTTTACAAAATAGCCAAGGAGTGTGCTCCTTGCACCAAATCCATAACCACCGGCAAATGGGCCCAGACCGCCGGCCTTGATCCTTACCGTAACAGGTCCCGGGAGGCCGCTGCCAGGTAGCGGGTCGTTATATGCAACAGTTGGCCGCTTGATCTTATCATAAGCGCCATTCCAGGCAGCGCCAAAATCAACGAATTGTATGATCTGGAAATTGCGGAGGAAGGCATTGTTAACCGGGTTTGAAAAAAGTGTTGTGAACACCGGTAACCTGAATTCGCTGTTTATTACAACGGCATTATTTCCATTGGCCACGTTTTGAATATAGCCCCGCATATTTACTGCCAGGCTTTGAAATGCATAATCCTGGTCAGGGTCAGCAGGGTTATGGGTGTTGAAATACCTGTCTCTTGTGGGATCGCTCGGCTTGTGATTAGGGCCGAACATGAGCCATCCATCAACACCACCCAGGTAATAGATCATTTTCTGGTTACCCCAGCTGAAATCACCGGCGGCCCTGCCTGCCCATATGAAATTGCCAAGGATCGGATAATAATAACGGGCATCAAAGCCAAGGTTAAAGGTGTTTGGTCCATCGGCGAACCTAATTTTGTTTACCTGCCTGTTCCAGTCAACAAAAAACTTGTAACGCAACCCGTTCCAGATATTCATGGCTGGGTTTAAAGTATTGTCGTATACATATTCCAGGTGAGTAGTGGAGTAAAGTGTTTTTTGATCCGGTTCCGGCAAAAGCTGCACATCGGTAGCGGCAAATACGATTTTATCTGAACGGATGCCTGTAGACAAACGTATACTCTTACTGGCATCAAAAGGATAACTGATATTTACCTGGTAGAGGTTAGTGTATATCCTTCCTAAAAAATTACCCAAATTGTCACCGGCCTCTTGCACGTTGCGATAATAAGTACCACCCCAGTCGAACCTCCTTTTATAATTCTGGTAACTCATCAGCCACTCATTATCTTTTAAATTAGTAGAGATCTTGTAGCCGCCGGTTATTTTTATGTCTTCCATTAATTCCGTTGTACCCAAACGGATAAGGCCGTTAAGCGGCGTACCCGAATTAAGCATAATAGGTCCTGACTGATTTGGCCCTCCATAAGCCTGGTAGCGGTTGATCAGAACATTGTTACTAAAGCCAGCGGATCCGTATTCAACTGAGAATTTCGGCGGCTTATAACGAAACCTTTTTATTGTTTTTAAAATGCCCGGCTTGCCATTATCAATTGTGCCTGGTACGTTAACTGCTGCAGTGCTGTCCTTTTTTTCATTGGCAAATTCTGTTTGAAAGAAGTCATCCTGTTTTTTTGCAGTGTCTGCGGCGGGAGGTAATTTTTTCAGATTTTTCTCCGCATCCGCATCTTTGTATTCCGCCATCACTTTTTTCATGTACTCCGTAGGCTGGGCAGTTATATTCCTGCGGCGAAGTGTAGTCTCGTCTATCTTTAATTTATACAATACTTTCTCATCGCTTTGGCGGGTAACTTCACTTACCTGGTTGTTATCCCCTGCAATACGTGTCTCTCCCAATGTACTTTCATAATTGGACAAAGGGAAAGTATAAGCTGAATCCTGGGAAACAGATACCACTGCTATAGAATCAACGTCTGTTTTTTTATACACACGTAAGGTGCTGTCAACTTCCTGTGCAGAAGGGTTTCTTAAAATTTCGCCGCTTATTAAAACCAACGTATCAAGTCCCCCGGCTTTAGTGGTAAAAAATCCGGCATAGCGGTTACCAATACCATTCTCATCACTCACAAACGTAAAATGGTTTTGATTGTATTGCATCGGGAAACGTGCATTACCATATTTTAAATTTGACAACTGCGTGATCTGGTTCAACTCAGGTTTATCGCCGAAATCGGTGATTAAAAAAACATTGTAACGGTTATTACTGGGCAAAATAGTATCCCCGGTTTTGGCAGCAGGGTTAGGTCTGTTGCTGGAGAAGATGATACCCGTTTTATTGGGAAAAGCTACAAATGACGCATCCAGGTCATCATATATATCATTGGTGATCTGTTTTACTTTTTCATTTTGAATTTCGAAAGTATAGATATCGGTATGGCCATTCTTCACCGCGGTAAGCAACAGCGTATTGCTGTTCGTCGAGTACTTCATGTCCTGGACCTGGTCAAACTGTTTGGTAAGGTCTATCTTATATTGCTTTTGACGGGTTATGATATCGTACACAAATAATTTTAATTTCCCCTCATGCGCATATATAACTGATATCCTTGTACCCTTTGGATCCCATGCCATAACGGGATAGTGGGGGTTTATCTGGTTCTTATAACTGCGTATGCCATATTTCAAAAGGGTTTTATTTTCATACTCGTCATTATAGATGACCCTTACAATTCCTTTTTTAAATTGTGTTACTACATAGGAGTTATTTCTTTTAACAGGGTTAACGTTAAACCGGAAATAATCCAGCCGGCTGTTTATGTCAAAGCCTTCAATATAATTTCCTTTTGGGTATGGTTTTCTTTTGCGGATATCATTTGAATATTTGGTATCCTGCCATTCCATGAATTCAGCCAGTACTTCTTTGAATTTCTTTTTACAAACCTGCATGCAGGCCTTATTTAAATTTTTGTAAACTGTTGCCAGGTAAAGCAGGTAAGTAACGTTTTCTTTTTTGTACCGCTCTTCAATATAATACCAGAAGGCATGGCCTGCAATATCCGGTTTTGCGAATGCGAACTTGGTGAACTTGCTGTAGTTCCCGCTGAGCATCTCGCTTTTCAGTTCATCATCTCTTTCTGTACTCCAGTTTTCGGCCAAATAAGAAACATATCCGTCTGTAAGCCAGGTGGGCAGATCAAGAAGTGCCTGGTTGCCGGCAAATTCGCCCAGGTCATCGCCAAACAAACGGTTCTCGGTTAAAACCTTGGCAATTCCCCAACGAACCTGTTTGCGCAGTTTCTGGTGATCGGATTCAAAATACAGCACCATCTTATTATTTACGAGCTTGGTGCCCCCACTTGTGGTCTGCCAGTCGATATCCATACCTATATTGCTTTGCTGCATATCGGAGAACTGGTTATAGAGGATGATATTAGCACGTCTTTGTAAACTGTATTCAGCAGCTGTTTCTATTTGTATCAATTCCTTTTCAGCACTTTGGGCAACAAACTTGGCCAGTTCTTCCCCGGCATCATAAAAATAAACGTTGAAATTTTTGCTTTGATAATAATTCCACTTGAATTTTTTAAACTGTACCCTGTTCTTTCCGAACTCCACGCTATTCACCTGCGCCACAGCAAAATAAGAACCCGTCAAAAGCAAAAAGGAAATTAGAGATATTCTGCTGAACTTTGTCATACTTAAAAGTTGATATTGAGTATTAAAATTACTTTATTCGGGTTAATCATTAAAAACAATTTAATCGGCTATAATGTTAAAAATAAAGTCCTTTGTCTTCAGCCCCATACAGGAAAATACGTATTTAATCTATAATGGGATTAATGATTGCGTGATCATAGACCCCGGTTGTTACTTCTCCGAAGAAAAGGATGAGATGGCGGCCTTTATTACACAGAGCGGCTTAATACCCAGGATGCTGCTCAATACCCATTGCCACCTGGACCATGTATTTGGAAATAAGTTCGTAGCTGAGAGTTATGACCTGACCCTCCAGTTGCATGAAAAAGAAAAACCCCTGCTGGATTATGCGCCTACATCCGGGCTGATGTATGATATGCCTTTTGATAACTACAAGGGTAAATACATTTTTTTAAAGGAAGGAGATATTATCAGCCTGGGAGAAGATGAATTGAGGGTGATTGAAGCGCCGGGACATTCACCCGGGCATATCTGCTTTTATTGCGCCAAACAGCATTTCATTATAAGCGGTGATACTTTATTCAACCGCAGTATTGGCAGAACCGACCTGCCGGGCGGAAACCACCAAACCCTGCTAAAGAATATAAGGGAAAAACTATTTGTGTTGCCGGACGAAACTGTTGTTTACAGCGGGCATGGGCCGGAAACTACGATTGGTGAAGAGAAGAAGTATAATCCTTTTTTGAATTGAGTTGCAAAGAGCATAAAAAAGAAAAAGAGGATTAATTTAAGTGCTTCAGTTCATTCTCTCTTTTATCCTCTTAGTTAAAACCTTATTTCCGTGGCCTGGCATAACTCTACCAACACGCCATTTGTACCCCTGGGATGTAAAAAGCAAACCAGCTTGTTATCTGCACCAGGTTTAGGTTTATCGCTTAAAAGAACAAATCCTTCTTTTTTGAGCCTTTCCATTTCGGCTTCAATATCTGCTACTTCAAAGGCAATATGGTGCAGTCCTTCGCCCTTGCGTTCAATGAACTTAGCGATCACACCCTCCGGGTCGGTGCTTTCCAAAAGCTCGATCTTGGTTTCTCCTTTTTGGAAAAAGGCGGTGTTTACCCTCTCTGACTCGACCTGCTCTGTCTTGTAACACTGACTATTCAGCAGTTTTTCAAACAAAGGAACAGAAATTGCCAGTTCCTTAACAGCAATGCCGATATGTTCAGTTTTTAGCATGATGATTGGTTTATGCGCCACCCGCTTACGAAATTGGTAAAATGAGCATTACGCTTTATTTTATACACTAAAATAGAACCTTTTGCAGTAAATTTGCTCTATTGAACACAGAAACTAAATAGTTGGAATTATGTTGAAATTGCCCATATATCTTGATAATAATGCTACTACACCAATGGATCCCCGTGTGCTTGAGGCAATGACCCCATATTTCCTGGAGCATTTTGGAAATGCGGCCAGCCGTAACCATCCTTTTGGATGGGAAGCTGAAGAAGCAGTTGACTATGCACGTGAGCAGGTTGCTAAACTGATCGGAGCTGATCCTAAGGAGATCATTTTTACTTCGGGTGCAACCGAAGGTGATAACCTTGCCATTAAAGGGGTGTTTGAAATGTATGCCAGCAAAGGCAACCATATCATCACCGCAACAACAGAACACAAAGCGGTTTTGGATACCTGTAAGCATATTGAAAAGGTGGGGGGAGAAGTTACTTATCTCAAAGTAAATGCGGAAGGCCTCATCGATCTTAAAGAACTGGAAGCGGCCATCAAGCCTACTACTATACTCATAGCGATCATGTATGCCAATAATGAGATCGGTGTGGTAATGCCGATCAAAGAAATAAGCGCCATTGCACGCAAGCACGGGGTACTGTTATTTACTGATGGTACACAGGCAGTAGGTAAGATAGCTGTTAATGTAAATAAAGATGGGATAGACCTGATGGCTTTCAGTGCTCATAAAATGTACGGCCCAAAAGGTGTTGGTGCATTGTATGTACGCCGTAAAAATCCAAGGGTTAAGGTTACAGCCCAGATGGATGGTGGCGGCCATGAGCGTGGTATGCGCAGCGGTACTTTAAATGTACCGGGCATTGTTGGCTTTGGTAAAGCCTGCGAATTGTGCATGCTGGATATGGAAGAAGATACCAAACGTATCAGCAAAATGCGTGATCACCTGGAAACAGAATTGTTGAAACTGGAGGAAGCATATGTTAATGGCAGCCGTGAGCATCGCCTGCCACATGTAGCGAATATTTCATTTAAGCACGTGGAAGGAGAAGGATTGCTGATGGGCTTTAACAAAAATATTGCGTTAAGCAGCGGATCAGCATGTACGTCTGCCTCACTGGAACCAAGTTATGTATTAAAAGCACTTGGCCTGGGTGATGATCTGGCACATTCTTCGCTGCGTTTTGGGTTAGGAAGGTTTACAACAGAAGAGCAGATCGATTATACGATCAAG
>DATHEH010000201.1:0-4305 GCA_035318685.1 Ferruginibacter sp. | reverse complement strand
CTTTCAATCCCCTGAAAAGCCCCGCCTCTCCTATTATGTGCTTAAAACTTGATATCACAGCAGGAACGCCACCCGCCGCTTTTTGTAAAGGGCCCAGTGTTAACCCCGTAAACATTTGGGGATTCTCCGAAGATGGGATATTTTTATTTTCCTCGCTCAAGCTTAACAGGTTTTATTAGGGTTTTCGTAATTGTCGCTCTGGTCTTCTGTGGTTTCGTCAAGACAAATAAAATCTTTTTCCAGTAAAAGGTATAAAGATGTATTTTCTTCAAGGGGCAGGTTGGCATTAAATCCAATAACAGTATTTTCCACCCATCCTTCGGTCAGGCGCTTTGGAACGAACATGGTTATTTTGTTGTTGTCCATTGCTGCTGATAATTCACTGCCTTCATCAACGCTTTGCAATGCATAAACAAATTTGTTATTGGCAAAAAGGGTTTGATCTTCCAGGTAACCGGTATTGACCAGCTTTTCCACTTCTGACCTGCTGAGCCTTATCCTTAAAGAGTTGCCTTTGATGCGTAGTTTCATATTTTTACCTCACCCCCGGTCCCTCTCCTGCTGGAGAGGGAGGCCGGGCTATTTATTTTTTATTAACTTTTGTACTAACAATTCAACATTTTATCTTTCTCAACATGAAGTCCGGTTCCCTCTCCTCAAAGAGAGGGTTAGGGTGAGGTTTTTATCCTTTGCTCACCACAATAAATATTAAACCTCTCTCCCCTTAAAAAACCAACCAATGTAATTCCAGCTTCCTTTGCCATTTCAATTGCAAGACTTGAAGGCGCACCAACAGCAGCAATTACCTTTATCCCGGCCATTACGGCTTTTTGTACCAGTTCAAAGCCTGCACGCCCGCTTAAGAACAGGATGCAATTGTTTAAAGGCAGGGTCTCTCCTATCAATGCTGCCCCGATGACCTTATCCAGTGCATTATGCCGGCCTACGTCTTCTCTTATCATGATAAGTTCTCCTTCAAAACCAAATAAAGCGCTTGCATGAATGCCGCCGGTATGCTCAAAGACGGTCTGTTGTTTTTTAAGACCATCCTGCAAATGCTGAAGAACGGATGACTTTATTTGAATAGTATCTGTTTCATCAGCGTAGAATGAATTCGTTCTCACCGCATCAATGCTTGCCTTCCCGCAAATGCCGCAGCTTGAGGTAGTATAAAAATTACGTGCAAGATTTGTAAGCACCGGCTGTATGTTCTCCTGCAAACTTACCAATACCCGGTTCTCATCGCGTTGTTTTATTTTCTTTATTGCTTTATTATCTTTTATTATGCCTTCGGTAAATAAAAACCCAGCTGCCAGTTCCTCATCATTGCCCGGTGTACGCATGGTAACAGCTATGTTCTTTTGCATATATCCCGTCGCCGTACTGTATGCAAGCTGAATTTCCAAAGGTTCTTCCACAGCAACCTGGTCATTGGCTTCGGTGATCTCCCCTGAGCTTATTTTTTGGATGATGATATGTTCGGTGGCTGGCATGATACTAAATTAGTGAAAGATGATGGATACTGGATGCGGTATACAGGATACAGGATGTCCTGTGCTACTTTAAGAGCTTTTAAATGTTATTCTCTATCCGGTATCCGGTATCATGGATCTTTTTCCGGGAGTATCCACACTCTGTATACTTTTTTCATTTTCGGTGTGAAGCTTTGCAGTTTTGATAGTTCTTAAAAAATGCTGCAGGGAATATTTTTTCAAAGCATACATTTCTTTGAGCATAAGAAAAGACCTGTGAGCGTACCATGCCAATAAGGGTTCGTAAAGATTTTCTTTATCATTGTAAAAAGCAACTGCATCATTTTCATCATTGCAATAAGCTGAAAAATGCTCCAGGTCGTTACTTGTTAAAAAAGGATAGTCACACCCGATCAGCAGCATATTTTTTTTGGGGAATGCAGAGAAAGCAGTCAGCAATGCAGCCATCGGACCGATATTATTATACGCTGTGTCATCGGCCAGGACATGGTAGCCGGTTTCCACCGTTAATGCCTGCTCTTGTTTGCAGGAGATAAAAACCTTTTCACAAAATGGCTGCAGCATTTCATAAACCTGGTAGCGTTGCGGCTTTTGATGATAGATGAGCATGCTCTTATCTGTACCCATCCTGCTGCTGTTTCCGCCACACGCAACAAGGCCATATGTTGCCGGAAGTTTTTTATTTGACATATTTCTTAAAGAAATCAATGGTCCTTTGCCATGCTAATTTAGCTGCGGCTTCATTATAGCGTGTTGGAGCCGTGTCATTGTGAAAGGCGTGGTTGGCGCCATCGTACATGTATAATTCGTAGCGGATATTATTTGCCTTCATTGCCGCTTCGTATGCAGGTATGCCGGCATTAACCCTTTCATCCAGGCCGCCATAGTGTAATTGTATGGCCGCATTAATATTGGGCACTTCTTCTGTTGCAGGCTGGCGGCCGTAAAATGCCACTGCAGCTTTCAATGTTGGTAATTTTACAGCAAGGCTGTTTGACATGGCTCCACCCCAGCAAAATCCTACACAACCGGTAGCGCCATTATGGTCATTTCGTGTTTTTATATATTCAAAAGCATTGATAAAATTTTGCAGGTTATTCTCTGCTTTTAATTCCTGGAATTTCTGCCGGGCCTCGTCCTCATTGGCAGGTGTAACACCCAGTGCTGATAAAGCATTAGGCGCAATGGCAAGAAAACCTTCTTTGGCAGCACGTCTTGCCACGTCTTCAATGTGGGCATTCAATCCCCTGTTCTCATGGATGACGATGACAGCAGGATATTTTTTCATCTCTTTCGGCCTCGCTACATAGGCTGACATATTGTTGGGCACACCCGGGAAACTTACCCTTTCGGTGAAGAGGTCTTCATCACCGGTGATCTTCATATTCGTCGCATTCACTTCTATCAAAGGAAGAACCGACATAGCAGCCGATACACTTCCTGTAAGTAAGATCAGCCTGCGTAAAAATTCACTGCGTGATAATGGCGTGTGTGTATAATCGTCGTAGAGATTTATGATGTCCTGGTCCATGATGGGTGTTTTAGATGTAGGGAATAATTATTTTTTGAACCACATAGAAGCATAGGTAACATAGAAAACGACTGAAGATTTCTACCCCTATGTGTTTCACAATATTAAATTACGAAGTTCCTGCTGTTATCAAATGCTTTTCCAGGATTAAAAATTCCAGGGGTTGTAAATGCCTGCCAGTGAGCACTTCTTCTATAAAGGGTTTTCTTTCACCGGTCTCAACATAGCCATGGCGCTTGTACCAGTCTATCAGCTCGGTACGGACTGACACCACGCTCATATAAATAGCGATGCAGTCCAATTTCAAAGCATGTTCTTCTGCTGCCTTCAATAAGTGTTTGCCAATACCTCCGCCTTGTAAGTGGGGGGATACGCTGAACATGCCCAGGTAGATCTTATTGCTATAATGTTGCAGGTTCACACAGCCTATGGCCTGCCCTTCCTCATTGGTATACTTTAAAAAAATACTACCCTCCTGCTCCATCACTTTTTTAAGGGCGACTTCATCAGTGCGTGAATCACCCGCGATGAGCTGTGCTTCTGTTGTCCATCCCTGTTTTGATGCTTCACCACGGTAGGCGCTGTTGAGCAGGTCTTTAATTGCCGGTATATCTGCTGTTGTTGCAATGCTGATATTTGGGTTGGAGAAGATGCTTATCATGTAGCAAAACTAATTTTTTTTGTAACTTGAATCATAAGCAAGTGCATATGGAAGAAAAATATCTCCTGTACTGAAATACTATACTAGTGGAAAACAGCCTGCTCGATCTTTTCAGGGAATACCCCCACCTCGCTATTCTCATCAGCATTTGCATAAGTATATTAATTGCCGTGATCGGCGTGATCCCAAGCGTTTTTGTAACTGCTGCAAACATTTTATTTTTTGGATTCTGGTATGGAACATTTATTTCTTTCCTTGGTGAGACCATCGGGGCGGGCATTGCATTTTTTCTTTACCGCAAAGGATTTAAAAGGAAAGTGGAAAAGCGGATCGATAAATACCCAAAAGTGAAACGATTGATGGATGCACAGGGCAGGGAAGCTTTTTGGCTCATCCTTTCTTTGAGGCTGATACCATTTGTTCCCTCGGGACTGATCACTTTTGCGGCTGCGGTTGGAAAAGTAGCTTTTGGTATTTTTTTTATCGCCAGTTCTTTGGGCAAATTGCCCGCACTCCTGATGGAAGCTTACTCTGTTTACGCCGTTTCTGAATTTGGCTGGCAGGGGAAATTGATCCTGGCATTGGCTGCTATAGGATTACTGTATTGGGTATTGCGGAAA
>DATHEH010000200.1:0-4902 GCA_035318685.1 Ferruginibacter sp. | reverse complement strand
TCCTGAATAAATCCAACAATGCAACACATAATTTTAACAATAATACCCATCGCTAATGCACTGCTATTATGGCTCTTACGGGATTTAACCTATAAATTCCCTCTTGCATCCTGTTCTCTTTCCAGTGCTTCAAACAAGGCTTTAAAGTTTCCTTTACCAAAGCTGCGGGCACCTTTACGCTGGATGATCTCGAAGAACAATGTTGGGCGGTCTTCGATCGGTTTGCTGAATATTTGTAAAAGGTAGCCTTCTTCGTCACGGTCGATCAATATGCCCAGGTTTTGTAAAGGCTGCAGGTCCTCATCGATCTTCCCCACACGGTCCAGCACAGTTGCATAATAACTGGCGGGAATAGATAAGAACTCCACCCCCCTTTTTTGTAATTCAGTAACTGTTTTTACAATATCCTCCGTTGCGATGGCCACATGCTGTACGCCTTCACCATTATAAAATTCCAGGTATTCTTCCACCTGGCTTTTTTTCTTTCCTTCCGCAGGTTCGTTAATAGGAAATTTTACAAACCCATTTCCATTGCTCATCACCTTACTCATCAGTGCAGAATACTCTGTTGAAATATCTTTATCGTCAAAGCTCAGTATATTTTTAAAACCCATCACGTCTTCATAAAACTTGACCCATGGATTCATCTGGTTCCACCCAACATTACCCACGCAATGATCCACATACATTAAACCGGTTTCAGCAGGATTATAATTTGATCTCCATTCTCTGAATCCCGGCATGAATACGCCGTTGTAATTTTTCCGCTCCACAAACAAGTGAACGGTCTCGCCGTAAGTATGAATGCCGCTCAATACCACTTCCCCGCCCTCATCTTTCAGAACAGTAGGTTCCATATACGACCTGGCGCCACGCCTTGTAGTTTCCTGGTAAGACTTTGTAGCATCATCAACTTTTAATGCCAGCATTTTTACACCATCCCCGTGCTTATAAATATGATCGGCGATAACATTGCCGGGTCTCAGTGGTGTTGTTAAAACGAATGTGAGTTTATTCTGGCGAATGACATAGCTCACTTTGTCTTTCATGCCGGTCTCGGGTCCTGCATAAGCCAGTGACTGGAATCCAAAAGCGGTTTTATAAAAATGTGCTGCCTGCTTGGCATTACCTACATAAAGTTCAACGTAGTCGGTACCATGTAAAGGAAGAAAATCAGTTGAAGTATCATTAGTAACTGAAGGCTGTATCGTTGTTGTTTCCATTTTAATCAATTTGAAATAAAGAAATAGGTTTCCTATCAAATCAATCTGCCGAATCCATGGCAAGCGTCAACATCAGCAATGAATAGCTGTTGCGCTTATCGGAAAAGAGTTTATGTGGATAATCAGGAATCATACCATTCAAAGATAACAAAACTTATACTACTTCGCTGCTTTGATTCTATATTTGCGGCATGGTTAAAGTTGGAATCTTAGGCGGCGGTCAGCTGGGGAGAATGCTTTTACAGGCAGCTGCCAATTACCCCGTTGAAACATTTGTGATGGAAAATGACCCGGGCTGCCCATCAGCTCATCTTTGCCATCATTTTACAAAAGGCGATATCAGCAATTTTGATGACGTATATAATTTTGGAAAGGGCCTGAATGCTTTGACCATCGAGATCGAAGCTGTGAATGAAGATGCATTGGAAAAACTGGAGAAAGAGGGAGTAAAGATCTACCCCAAACCATCGGCACTTAAGATCATTAAAAATAAGATCCTGCAAAAACAATTTTATAAAGACAACGGGATACCCACGAGCGAATTTATAATTACGCAGAACAGGTCGGAGATCAATGTTAACTTTTTACCTGCCGCACACAAGGTTGGCATGGGTGGGTACGACGGCCGTGGTGTAGAACTATTGAAAACGAAAGAAGATATCACCAGGGGCTTTGATTCCCCGGCTGTATTGGAAAAATTAGTAGTGATAAAAAAAGAGATCGCCGTAATCATAGCTGTAAACGATAAAGGCGAGAATTCATTATACCCGCCGGTGGATATGGTCTTCGACAACCGGCTTAATTTACTGGAGTACCAGGTTAGTCCTGCAGAATTGCCCCAAAAAGTTTTGTGGAAAGTAGAAGCCGTTGCACTGAAGGTTGTAAAAGACCTGCAAAGCCCCGGCATTTTTGCCGTAGAATTATTTGTTGACCAGCAGGACAATGTTTTTGTAAATGAAACGGCACCAAGGGTACACAACAGCGGACATCATACCATTGAAGCCAATTACAGTTCTCAATTTGATATGCTCTGGAGGGTAATGCTGGGATATCCTTTGGGATGTACCGACCATATATTGCCGGCAGCAATTGTAAATTTGTTAGGCGCAGATGGCCATTCCGGCGAAGCTGTGTATGAAGGCCTGCAGGAGATATTACAAATAGAAAATGTATTTGTTCATATCTATGGTAAAAAACAAACCAGGCCCGGGAGGAAGATGGGCCATATAACGATATTAAGTAAGGAAAAACAGGAATTGATACACCAGGCCAACAGGATAAAACAAACAGTGAAAGTTATCGCAAAGATTAATTGATGTTTATCCTTTGAATTTTCCGCTAATACCTTTTTTTTACCGTTTCAGCCTTTATTGCAGAACTTAGGCAACTGTTTTTTGTTAAAACATCGTCTAATTAAAAACAATTTACCACGTGATAGAAAAAATGAGACTGTGCATCCCGCTGTTAAGCATATTATTATTGTCAATTGCCGCCTGCAAATCTTCTGCCAGGGAAGAGAAAAAAACAACGGGGGCAGGAGCCCAGCGACCTCCTTCACGGGTTGACGCCTATATCGTTACCCCAACCGCTCTTTCGGAGGACATTGAAATGCCGGGCAGCCTTACCGCTTTTGAAGAAACAGAACTGCATCCCGAAGTAGCTGGAAGGGTTACAGGCATTTATTTTAACGAAGGTAGTAATGTAAGCCAGGGCGCAGTATTATTGAAATTGTATGACGGCGACCTGAGGGCACAGCTGAATAAATTGCAGGTACAATTAAAAGTTGCAAAGGAAACAGTGGTAAGGTATGAGGCTTTATTAAAGATCAGTGGTGTAAGCCAGCAGGAATATGACCTCAACCAACTGGCAGTGAATAATATACAGGCCGATATCAATATTGTGCAGACCAATATTGCAAGGACCGTTCTCAGGGCTCCCTTCAGCGGCAAACTCGGTTTGCGTAATATCAGTATGGGGGCGTATATAACTCCGCAAACCGTAGTGAGTACCCTCCGAAAAGTCAGTCACCTGAAACTTGAGTTCACCGTTCCTGAAAAATATGGCGCCCAGATGAAAACAGGTAACCCGGTCATTTTCACCATTGATAACGGCAAAAAAAAGTATACGGCTAAGATAGCCGCAACTGAAAATAATATTACTGCCGATAAACGGACACTTAGAGTAAGGGCTATTGTAGACAAACCCGATCCGCAGCTCATTGCAGGTTCCTTTGTAAAAGTTGAGATAGGCCTGGGCAGAAATGACAACGCTTTAATGATCCCTTCACAGGCAGTGATACCAAGGGCGAGAAATAAAGAAGTTATTCTATACAACGGCGGTGTTGCCGATATTACAATCGTTACCACCGGCATCAGGGATTCATCCATGGTGGAGATCACAACAGGCCTCAAAGCCGGTGACACGATCCTTATAACCGGGTTGCTCACCACCAAAAAAGGTTCAAAAGTGACATTGAATAAAATTAGTAAACCATAAACGATCTAAGTAAGTGAATATATCAGAGGTAAGTTTACGGCGACCGGTAATGGCAGTGGTACTGAGTATCGTCATTGTGTTATTCGGGGTCATCGGTTTTAATTTTTTAGGTATCAGGGATTACCCCGCTATTGACCCGCCTAATATCAGTGTGCGTACTTCTTACCCCGGCGCCAATTCTGATATCATTGAATCGCAGATCACCGAGCCATTGGAGAAAGCCGTTAATGGCATCGCAGGTATAAAGAACATTACTTCTTCCAGCAGCCAGGGCAGCAGTAATATCAATGTGGAATTTGAACTCGGCGAAGACCTGGAAGCAGCTGCCAATGATGTTCGTGACAAGGTATCACAGGCCATACGTTCCCTTCCTTCCGACCTTGATGCACCGCCCGTAGTTTCCAAAGCTGATGCCAGCTCAGATCCTATTCTCGCAATGACGGTGCAAAGTAATACGCGTAACCAGCTGGAAGTAACAGAATACGCCAATAATTATCTTTTGGAAAAACTGCAAACTATTCCCGGTGTGAGTGGTATCGGTATCTGGGGCGAAAAAAGATATGCCATGCGTATCTGGTTCAATACTTCGCAAATGAGTGGTTATGGACTTTCCTTCAATGATATTCAAACGGCGCTGGCAAGAGAGAACGTGGAATTGCCTTCGGGTAAAATCTCCGGTAATGCTACAGAACTTTCCGTACGGACCTTTGGTAAAATAAATACAGAAGAGGAATTTGAGAACGTGATCGTAAAGAATATAAACGGAACCGATATAAAGATCAAAGACATTGCAGAAGTTATATTAGGTCCCGAAAATGAAGAATCAATTTTAAAAGCCGGTGGCATCCCTATGATCGCATTGGCAATAGTTCCCCAACCGGGTTCTAATTATGTGGCCATCTCAAACGAATTTTATAACCGTTTGGAGCAGATAAAAAAAGAAGTGCCCGCAGATATTTCACTCAACATTGCACTGGATCAAACCAAGTTCATAAAAAAATCCATCTCCGAAGTAAAAGAAACACTGATCATTTCAATTGTGCTCGTTATACTGATCATCTATCTTTTTTTCAGGGACTGGCTCATAGCTTTAAGGCCACTTATTGATATTCCCGTATCATTGATCGGCGCTTTCTTCATCATGTATATTTCCGGCTTTACAATAAATGTATTGACACTACTT
>DATHEH010000199.1:0-2495 GCA_035318685.1 Ferruginibacter sp. | reverse complement strand
TTCTATCTTAATGGTTTTTTCATTTTTAATCTTTCCCCATCCGCCCAATACATTCCTGAGGTTGTGGATGCCTTCTTTTTTTAGCAGGGAAGCTGCGATCACGCTCCTGTAACCCCCAGCACAATGAACATATAAATTCTGGGTATCTTCAAACTGGGCCAGGTTCAATACATCTGTGATTTCATTTAGGGGAAGGTTCTTTGCACCTTTTATATGACCGTCGGCAAATTCTGTTTCTCTCCTCACATCAACAACCAATAGGTTCGGGTCGTGTGGTATGTCCATTGCAAGCTCATCTGATTCCACGTCAATGATAATGTCAATTGGTTCGCCTGCATTCACCCATGTTTCAAAGCCGCCTTTCAGATAGCCCTGCATTTTATCAAAGCCAACTCTTGATAAACGAACTACGGTCTCTTCTTCTTTGCCGGGTTCGGTAACTAAAATAATAGCTTTGTCAAAAGGCAACATGCTTCCTGCCCACTCGGCAAAACGGCCTTCCAGCCCGATAAATATACTTCCCGGTATAAATCCTTTTGTAAATACGTCAGCATGCCTGGTATCCAGGATTATCGCATCCTCCTGTTGTAATTTTTTAAGATCCTCAATATTCAAGGAAGTTAATCCTTTTTGTTTTACAGCTTCCAGGCTTTCATAACCCTGCATATTCATTTTTGCATTGATGGCAAAGTATTTAGGTGCAGTCGCCAATCCATCCGTTACGGCAGCAACAAACTCTTTTTTGGATTGCGGTTGCAGGGCATAGTTGGTTTTCTTTTGTTCACCAATGGTGCTGAATGTTTCCGGTCCCATGTTCTTTCCGCAGCTGCTCCCGGCCCCGTGTGCAGGATAGACCAGCACATCATCTGCCAGTGGCAGGATCTTATTCTGGATCGTATCATACATAATGCCCGCCAGCTCTTCACTGCTCATATTTCCACTGCTCAGGTCAGGACGGCCTACATCACCTACAAATAAAGTATCGCCTGTGAAAAGAGCGTGCGGTTTATCGTTCTCGTCCCTCAGCAGGTAACAAGTGCTTTCCAATGTGTGGCCAGGGGTATGCAATACCTGGAAACTTACTTTACCCAATTTAAAAATTTCGTTGTCTTTGCTGTTGTAAACCTTATAATCTGTTATTGCGCCAGGGCCATAGATGATCGGAGCACCCGTTTGCTTGCTTAGGTCCAAATGCCCGCTCACAAAATCTGCGTGAAAATGGGTTTCAAAAATATACTTGATACCAGCGTTCCTTTCTTTGGCCAGCTTTATATATTCATCAATATCTCTTAAAGGATCGATAATTGCTGCTTCGCCTTCGCTCTCGATATAATAAGCGGCTTCGCTAAGACAACCCGTATATAATTGTTTAATGAACATATAAATGGTATTGGGTGAATAAATGTATTATAAAACAAAGATAAAAATAAAAAAGCGTTCCGGTAAACACGGGAACGCTTTAAAAGCTCGTATTGCCGGGAAATTATCCTACCAGGTCTTTTACGAAATTGCTTATTTCATCTATACGCTTGTAATTAACAGTATAGTAGATGAATTTTCCGTCACGTTCAGTATTTACAATACCTGCTTTACGTAAGATAGCAAGATGCTGAGAAGCTACAGATTGCTCCAAACGTAAACGGACATAGATTTCTGTAACAGTGATCTTTTTTTCCTCTTCAATTAATTTAAGCAATTGCTGACGGAGCTTGTGATTTAATGCTCTTAAGACCAATGCTGCTTTTTTGAGTGCATGATAGTCCACATTAATTGAGGAATCTGTTGAATTTTTGACAGGAGACAATGTATCCTGTTCAGGTGATTGAGTCGCAACCATCATAAGAATTGATTTTAAATGTGCTTGAACAATGTTGAACAGCACAAATATACCAATAATTGATTATACGGGTGGTAACGAAACTGTTAAAATGTGCGTTTTTTATAATGTTTAACGCCTCAGTTTTTTGTAACTGTTTGATGTTCTTTCAGATAGAGAGGCTCGCTATAAGCCAGTTCGGTGAACTGTTTACGGGAATAGAAATTATTGGACAATTTACTCATGGTTTCCGGTAGTATCGAAACAGATTCAAATGTTGCATTTGGATGTTTACAAATTGATCTCCATTTATCAGAACCGCTTCCAAAGAAAAATATCTTGTTTACCTGTAACTCTTTTTCAAATGTATGTTCATCTAATATTATTGCAGATGGTTCAATAATTTTTTTTAAATGCCTGTCATAAACCGCAGTAAATACTTCCATTCGCCTTGCATCTATCATCGGGCAAAGCAGTGCATCATCATTGACAGTAAAAAGATCAATTGCAGATGCTGCCAAAACCTCCAGGGTGCTGACCATGATCAGTGGTTTTTTTAGTGCATAGCAGAGCCCTTTGGCACTGGCAAGACCAACCCTTAAACCGGTATAGGAACCCGGGCCGGCTGTAACTGCAACGGCATCTACAGCAGTTAATTTTATCCCGGTCGATCGTGTTA
>DATHEH010000198.1:0-21284 GCA_035318685.1 Ferruginibacter sp. | reverse complement strand
TTTTGTATTTTAATTAAAGCAAAAATATCAACTAACAGATTACGAAGTTCTTTTGTTTGTTTTTTTGTAAAAAATTTAGCCTTTACCAAATAAAGGGCAAAAAATAAGGGCTATTCACTGGTGAATAGCCCTAAAAGGTTTTGATGCTGAGGTTTTATCCTACTACTTTCACATTAACTGCGTTCATTCCTTTTTTGCCTTCCTGCAAATCGAACTCAACGCTGTCGCCTTCTTTAATATCGCTAATTAATCCGCTAACGTGTACAAAAGTTTCTTTGTTTGAGTCGTCATGCTTAATAAAACCGAATCCTTTTTCTGAATTGAAAAACTTAACGGTGCCTTTTTGTGTAGTGTCCATTTTGTGTTTGTATTGTATTAATAAAGTGCAAATATAGTATTTTATTAATAACTGAACAGATTTTATTAAATAACATCTATTGTAGCTTTCTTACGTCCACTACTTCAATATCAAAGATCAGTGTACTGTTAGGCTTTATGGTACCTGAATTCCTGATGGAATATGCCAGGGCAGAGGGAATGATCAACCGTATTTTACCACCGACCCTGCATAAAGGAAGGCCAACCTGCCATCCTTTGATGAGTCGTTTCAACGGGAATATGGCCGGTTTATCTTTTGTCTGGTCAAATACAAAACCATCCAGCAATTGTCCCTTGTAGTATATCACAATAGTATCGCTTAGGGCAACATGCCCGCCCTTTCCTTCCCCGAGTATCTTATAATAAAGTCCGCCGGTGCTTCCGGTAGTATCCAGTTTACCTTCCTGTACCAGGCTTAGAATTTTTTCTTTCTCGAGGTTAGCTGTAACAAGACTATCTGCATTTTTATAAAGATCAATAACAGGTCTTTCACCGGCAGGAGTTCTTATGAATTCATCATTGAACCTGGTGACTGAGGACCTGAACCCTCCATTCCATAAATAAAATCTATTGTTATCTGTGCCTGCCCCGTAGTCGATCCTGTCACCGGCTTTTCCGGTAATATCATAGCTGAATCTTGCCGTGGTCAATTCCTTCCATTCACCATTTTCTTTTCTTATCCATTGATTACCGAACTCGGCCTTTCGGTAAAGCTGGCCGTTAGCACCCCGGAAATTTTCAACAAATGAATATAATTTCCGCAAAGGCCTGCCATCCTTTGGCGCCTTGAATGAAGCGATCAGTTTCCATTTTTGTATTTCCGGGATAAAAAAGTAACCGGTATAGGTAGTTGTATTGGCAGCGCTGTCAATAACAGCGGTCACTAAAAATTTATATGGCTCACCTGTTTTCCAGTTGTAGATCCAATGGCTGTGCCCCCCGGTACCTTCATTTCCAAACCCATCTGCAAATACATCAACGCCTTTTGTGACCAGCTGTACTTTATTTTCATCCGGTACTTTATTCCTGTCTGCCGCTTCATTGCCGGCGTCCCAAACAGAAAAGATCACCCTTCGTTCAGCAGGGCTGTTCACCTGGATACCAAAGTAGCCTTTTGCAAAACCACAGGCCATATAATAACTATGTAAAACATCTGCATCTTTTGGAATTGTAAGTTCATTATAGAACGAAAGAACTTTCACCGTGTCGGGGAGGGGATAAAAAAGATGCACGGATGCAGAATTCCTTCTTGGCTTCGGATTAAAGTGTACATTCTGAGATGCTTTGCCACTTAAATCCAATGATCTTATGTCAGCGATCGTCTTCCCTTTTTTTACGGGTGAAGAAAGGGTAACAATGTAAAACCCCGTGTCAAGGATATTAACCGTACCAATTTTCACCCGCCTGAATTCTTTGGACTGTGGCACAGGTACAGTAAAATTGCTGCCTGCGGCTGATACAGATAATTTATTACCGGCGATATCATTTTTTAATAAAAGAGAAAGTTGCAGGTTACCTGTATTACGCACTTTAAAATAAAACTGTACCTGCCTTTTAGTATCGGTCCAGTTGTGCAGTCCGTTCTTTTCAGAAACCATGTTGCTTTCATCATCCCCGCTGCCTTCTTCAGGAGGTACTGCGTAGGCCGTAAAAGCAGGAATAGAAGTTATCTTTTGCGCTATAACGGTACGGGGGAGTACAAGGACGGTCAATAGTAAAAACAGGAGAATACCTCTTTGCATGATATCGTTTTAAGGATCAAACTTAATATTATTAGGTCAACATATTTGAAAAATATCCGGTAACTTTATCATCAACTTTTGCCTGCCATTTTTAAGTCTTAATTTTTTTTATGCAGCAGTTTAATAGAACCGTTATTGCAGGTACCGGCAGTTACATACCTACACAGGTAAAAACCAACCGTGACTTTACCGTCCACAATTTTTATGCAGAGGACAATTCTGTTTTGGAAACAGAGCCCCGGGTGATCGTTGAAAAGTTTAAACAGATCACCGGCATAGAAGAACGGCGTTATGTATCTTCTGATATGGATTCATCCGATATGGCGGCAATTGCCGCACAAAATGCAATTGATGATGCAGGCTGTGATGCTGAAACGATTGACCAGATCATTGTGGCGCATAATTTCGGAAACGTGATCAAGCATACAATACAAACAGATGGTGTACCATCACTGGCTTCCAGGGTAAAGCATTCATTGAAGATCAAGAACCCTTCCTGCGTACCTTATGATATTTTATTCGGTTGCCCGGGCTGGGTGCAGGGTGTCATCCAGGCAGATGCATACTTTAAAGCAGGGGCTGCAAAAAAATGCCTGGTAATTGGAACTGAAACCTTGTCACGTGTACTGGATGTATACGATCGTGACAGCATGATCTTTTCGGATGGAGCCGGGGCTTGTATACTTGAAGCAAAACCTGCCGGCGAAACAACCTCCGGGATACTTGCCACCAGTGTTCAATCACATTGCCAAACCGAGGTGAATTATATAAACCTCGGTAAATCCAATTACCCTGATTCTGACCCACGGATCCGTTATATAAAAATGAAGGGAAGAAAAGTGTATGAATATGCAATGAAATACGTACCGCAGGCCATGAAGATATGTTTGGATAAGAGCGGGGTGAATATCAACGAGCTTAAAAAAGTCTTTATTCACCAGGCAAATGAAAAAATGGATGAAGGCATCATCAAAGAGATGTACAAGCTTTATGGTATCAGTACGGTGCCCCAGGACATCATGCCGATGAGTATTCATAACCTCGGCAACAGTTCCGTAGCAACAATACCAACGCTGCTGGATATGGTAAGAAAAGGGCTGATGCCACAACATAATTTAAGTAGTGGCGATGTGATCTTATTCGCTTCAGTAGGAGCAGGGATGAATATCAATGCGGTGTGCTACAGGGTTTAAATATCTTAGCCGGCATGGCTTTCCTTCGCCGGCAAATAATAAATTCGGTTAAGAGCCGTAATTAGCCTACATTTGCAAGAAATTACTACATGGTTAACGAACTTATTACAAAATTTTTAGAGCCCACTCATCTTGCCAAGACACCCGTTAAAATTGAATTCAAAAAAAGGAATACGATCGTAGGGATATTTGTAAGCTCCCCTGATTATGAAGACCTTAAGGCAAAGAATTTCTGGCGTATTGTTTCTGAAACACATATCCCTGAATGGAAAAAGACCAATGATAATAAATTATCTAAAATATTCAGTGGTTCAGAATTTACAAGGCTTACAGTAGCAAAAGAAAAGGTCAGCTAAAGAATCCAGAATATAGAGACCGGGTCTATTTCGCGGTCATATCATACTACTTGCTTAATAAAAAAGGACACATATCATGTGCCCTTTTTTTATGGTTATTTGCCAGGTCAGTTCCTTCCCCCGCTTCCCCTGGGTTTTGGTAATTCTTTCCTTGGGATCTTTCCATCAAGTTGCGCTGTATTATATACAAATGCTGCTATAACGGTAGAAGCCTGTTTCAGGTCTTCTGCTACCAGGTGATCGTAGGTATCCATATTGGTATGGTGTGTACGTGTATCATATTCTATGGGATCCTGTATGAACTGGAATCCCGGGATACCAACGCCATCAAATGCCTGGTGATCGGTACCTCCTGTATTATTAATGGTTACTGTTCTTGCACCCAGGTCATAATAAGGCTCCAGCCATTTTGAAAATATAGGACCAGCTGCTGCATTGCCCTGCAGGTAAATACCACGCACCTTTCCTGTACCATTATCTAAATTATAGTAAGCTGAAATTTTTTCATGTTCAGGCTTTAAAACCATATCAGCCGGGTCAGCGAAATGCATTTTAACATAACCCCTTGATCCCAGCAGTCCCTGTTCTTCCCCGCTCCACAAAGCAATGCGGATAGTTCTTTTGGGTTGCAGGCCTGCTGCCTTAATGATACGTACTACTTCCATCATTACAGCACAGCCCGCAGCATTATCAGTAGCGCCGGTTGCGCCCTGCCAGCTATCCAGGTGCCCACCAAGCATAACGATTTCGTTCTTTAAAACAGGATCAGTTCCGGGAATCTCTGCAATAACATTATATCCTTTAAGATCTGAAGGATAGAATTTTGTTTTAACATCCGCTTCAAGTTCTACTTTCTCCCCTGCATCAACAAGGCGCTGTATCCTTAAAAAATCATCGCTCGACAACATCACCCAGCCATAATTATTCTCTGCGTCCCTGGCATACGATCCACCGTTCTGCACAAATAAGGTTCCATCATTACCGGCACGGCTCATACTCAGCACCAATGCCGGCTTTTCATTTTTATAAAAATCTCCCATTAACCTTGCGATCGATTGCACCTGGGGGCGATTGAAATTTCCCGGGCCCCTACGACGTGATGTATCGGGTACTGCGCTTGCCATCTTTGCCAGTGTACTGTCGGCATACCGCAGGCCATCGGGAGAGAAAGAGGGGCGTAGCGTATCGGGTGTATAGACCATTACGATCTTGTCTTTTAATTTACCCGAATACTTTTGAAATAACTCAGCCGAATCTTTTGCTTTGATCAATATCACTTCACTGCTCATTATTTTTTTACCAGGGGTACTTCCTGTCCATGCACGTGGTATCGCAATGATGGTAGAATAGTAAGGTGCGGTCATGGCTAAATAGCAACGGGTTTGTTCCCATCCCTGCCCAAAATCTCCCCAGGGCTCCAGCATTACATTTACCAGTCCCATCTTTGTCAATTCTGCTTTTGCCCAATTGGCTGCTCTTAAATATCCCGGCGAGTTGGTTAGTCTTGGCCCGCTCACATCTGTGAGGTGGAATGCGATGTCCATCACTTTTGAATTCTCAAGTCCTTCTTTTTTTATTTTATTTGTTGCATCCTGTGCAAAAACCAGGCTGCCGGATAAAGAAAGAAAAAGGATGAAAAGGATATGCTTTTTCATGATACAATTTAGTTTTATGAATGAAACTTTAATTTACTGCATTAATGCCGAAAAACAATTAAAATAGAAGGCAAAAAAAAATCCATCCGCAACCTGACAGATGGATTTTTTTTAATTTAAGTTGTTAGTTTGAAACAGGTTCTTCCATATAACTTTCCATAGGCTCACAGGTACATATCAGGTTCCTGTCGCCAAAAGTATTGTTGATCCTTGCGATGGCCGGCCAGAATTTATTCTTCATAACATATGCCAGTGGGAATGCAGCATCCTGCCTGCTGTAAGCATGGTTCCATTCATCAGCACAGATAACCTGTTGTGTATGTGGCGCATTCTTTAAAGCGTTATCTGTTTTATCGGCCCTGCCTTCTTCGATCGCTTTTATTTCATTGTAAATACTGATGAGTGCCTCACAGAAGCGATCAAGCTCTCCCTTATCCTCACTTTCAGTTGGTTCGATCATGATCGTTCCCGGTACAGGGAAACTCATCGTAGGCGCATGAAATCCATAATCCATCAACCGCTTGGCAACATCTTCTGCTTCAATGCCGGCTGATGTTTTGAATGAACGTAACTCCACAATAAATTCATGTGCGCAAAAACCATTTGTGCCGGTGTACAATATCTTATAATATTTTTCCAGCTTTGCCTTCATGTAATTCGCATTCAGGATCGCCAATTCTGTGGCTTTTTTTACACCTTCACCACCCAGCATCTTTATATATGCATAGCTGATGAGTAAAATACTTGCGCTTCCATAAGGAGCAGCACTTACTGCGGGGATCGAACTTTTTGTTGAATGTAAAGTATCGGTCACATTATGTCCGGGTAAATAAGGTTTCAATTTGTTATTTACACAGATTGGGCCAACACCCGGGCCACCGCCACCATGAGGTATGGAAAATGTTTTGTGCAGGTTCAGATGACAAACGTCAGCGCCGATCATACCCGGGCTGGTCAAACCAACCTGTGCATTCATATTAGCGCCATCCATATACACCAACCCGCCATTGTCGTGAATTATTTTGCAGATCTTTTTAATGCTTTCTTCAAACACGCCGTGCGTACTTGGGTAGGTTACCATTAAGCCTGCAAGATCATTCTTATGCTCTTCTGCTTTTGACCTCAGGTCAGCTACATCAATATGACCCTCTGCATCACTTTTTACGACTACTACCTTCATGCCCGCCATAACAGCGCTTGCAGGGTTTGTGCCATGCGCAGAAATGGGGATCAACACAATATTCCTGTGGCTTTCTTTACGATCCTCATGGTATGCCCTGATGGTGAGCAGGCCTGCATATTCTCCCTGTGCCCCGCTGTTGGGCTGTAAAGAACATGCGTTGAACCCGGTGATCTTACACAAGAATTCTTCCAGTTTCGCTATCATGTACTGGTATCCTTTTGTTTGCGAAGCAGGAGCAAAGGGATGAATGGCACTGAACTCCGGCCAGCTAACGGGGATCAGTTCCGAAGCAGCGTTCAGTTTCATCGTGCAGCTTCCCAGGCTTATCATGGAAGTATTTAAACTCAGGTCTTTATTTTCCAGAGATTTTATATAACGCATCATCTGGCTCTCGCTGCGATGCGTATTAAATACCGGGTGTGTTAAATAAGCCGATGTTCTTTGCAATGAATTTAATTTGCCGAACAAAGCATCCGCTTCATCAAAGGCTAATAAGATATTTGCTGAATTAGCCTGTTTAAAGATGGCTGCGAGGTTCTTTTCTGTTTCGCCAATATAGTTGGAAGCCACTTCGTCAATGGAAAGAGTAACTGTTCCATTCTCATTGTAATGAAAGTTTGCCTGGTTAGCGAGGGCGGCTTTTTTAAAAGCAGCAATATCTCTTACTTCAAACGTAAGCGTATCGAAGAAATGCTTGTTCAATATTTTCACACCTGCAGTTTCCAGTGCTTTTGCAACGGCTGCTGTTAGTATATGAATGCGTTGTGCGATCTTCTTTAATCCGTCAGGACCATGATACACCGCATACATGGCAGCCATATTTGCTAAAAGTGCCTGGGCAGTACAGATATTTGAAGTTGCTTTTTCTCTTTTAATGTGTTGCTCCCTTGTTTGCAATGCCATGCGCAAGGCACGGTTGTTTTGCGCATCAATGCTTACCCCGATGATACGTCCGGGTATACCACGCTTGAACTCATCTTTGGTTGCAAAGAAAGCCGCATGGGGTCCGCCATAGCCTAACGGAACGCCAAAACGTTGGGCAGAACCAATGGCCACGTCAGCGCCGAGCTCCCCGGGTGGTGTTAATAAAGTAAGTGCTAATAAGTCGGTTGCCATAACCACGTAACCATTTATGGCATGTACCTTATTTATAAAATCGCGATGATCTTCAACAGAACCCGTACTGTCCGGGTATTGAACAATAGCGCCGAAAAAACTTTCGTCAAGTGATGCAGACCTGTAATCGCCATGAACAAGCTCGATACCGATCGGTGTTGCTCTCGTTAACAATACTTCTTTGGTCTGGGCAAAAACATTCGTATCCACAAAGAATTTCGGAGCGCCGATCGTATCCGTTTTATTCTTATGATGAAAAAGCATTGCCATAGCCTCAGCCGCAGCAGTAGCTTCATCCAGGAGGCTTGCATTGGATAATTCTAACCCCGTAAGGTCACAAACCATGGTCTGGTAATTGAGTAAGCTTTCCAGCCGCCCCTGTGATATCTCTGCCTGGTAAGGCGTGTATTGCGTATACCATCCCGGGTTCTCAAAAACATTTCGCAGGATAACGCTTGGAGTAATGGTGTTATAATATCCCTGGCCGATATAGGTCTTAAATACTTTATTCTTTGCAGCGATCTTTTTCAGTTCCGCCAGGTATTCAAACTCGGTTTGTGCAACGGGAAGTTTCAAAGGCTTTTTTAAACGGATAGAAGCAGGAACTGTTTTATTGATCAGTTCATCCAGGCTTTCCACGCCGATCGTTTTAAGCATTTCGTTACTTTCTTCTTCATTGGGACCAATATGTCGCCCTGTAAATTCGTATTGCTGTTGTTCAAAAAGATTCATATCGTTGTTTATAGGTTCTTTTATTTGAAATTAAGTGGCGCAAATTTACGATAACACAACAATATTTCCGTGCCTGTTCATAATTGCCCCTGCATTGTGGCAACCCGGGGCTGAAAACCTTTACAGTCCTGTAAAATGGCGTCGCTAATATGCACATATCTCAGATTCATTTCTTATTTTCAGCCTCCAACTGCTTATTATGCACCCGGCAACCTGTTTAAATTGCGGGCATTCATTAGAACCCGGAAATAAATTCTGCTCATATTGCGGGCAAAAAGCATCTGTTCACCGTAGGATTTTTTTCAAGCCAGCGTTTTAAATCCTTTGCAGTTAGTTTTACCTGTATCTTATTTGGGCATTGTTTTCCATGACCGTCATGGCCATTTATATTTACCAGAGCCGCGATTTCTATAAATTCTTTACGAGGATGTGGGGTAGTGCAAGTTGCTCAATAACTATCTTTGCCGGATGAGTGATCCGATCTTACAGAATTGGGAAAAGAAATCAGCAGACCATCAAAAGCAGTACAAGCAGTTTTTGAACCGTGCAGATAAGAACAAAGTGCTTAAAGCACTTCCCGCATTACATGAAGAAGCTTTTGAAAAGATAGATTGCCTTAAATGTGCCAATTGCTGCAAAAGTTATTCTCCCCGTTTTAAAACACCGGATATCAAACGCATTTCCAAACACCTTAAGATGAAAGAAGGTGATCTTATCAATAAATACCTGTTCGTGGATAATGAAGGTGATTATGTTTTGAGGATGAAACCCTGCCCCTTCCTGGGAACTGATAATTTCTGCAGTATATATGAAGTACGACCTTCAGACTGCCATCGCTTTCCCTATACCGATGAAGATGTATTCCTGAAAAAACAATCACTAACTCTAAAGAATTCCAGCTTTTGCCCGATCGTTTATTTTGTGCTGGAAAAATTTACAGAGGTCAAATAGGCGTCAGGCCACTAATAACAAGCTTTTAATTTTAAGATTTTTTATTTGTTGACTTTTTTTAAAATTCCAGGGTATAAGTAGTGGCCAGACACGTTATTTAATTGCCAGCTCGGTATAAGCTGCGTTCAGGGGCCTTTCAATGCCATCGCCTTTCCACTCAGGTGAGCCCGGTATTTCTTTTGTTTTTAAAATTTCTTCCTTGCTCTTTCCCGCCCTTATTTCACCTTCCATAAATTTTAAAAGATTACCGAGATAATCACCAAAGGCTTTCAGGTCATCAGCTTTCAATACAACGTCATAACCCGTGGCGGCATGCCCGCAGATGTATTGTGTATTTTTATCAAAAGTTGCAATGGTCTTATCCAGTAATACGATCCAGTTGGCAATATTGGCACCGGCACCGTTATCAATATAAGGATGTCTCCTGTTGAATACCAGGTCGCCCATGTGTATGATGTTGGCATGCTCAAAATGGATGAGCGAATCTCCATTGGTATGTGCCGCACCAAAATAATGTGTTCTTATTCTTTCCCGGCCTACTTTGGTTTTCCAGCCATCGTTGTTGTAGGTCATGTCAGGGGCAAGAAATTTGTCCGTGGCTGTTTTTTGGTCGGCAGCCACATTAAGCTGGTTGGTCTTTGAATTCTCGTGCGCAATTACATGCTCAACTATTCCTTTAAAGGCAATATTGCCGGAAGAATGATCTCCGTGGTGATGCGTATTAATAAGGTATTTAAAAGGTTTTTGGCTTTTCTTTTTTAGTTCATCGATCAAATGCGGTGCAGTATCGGGGAACTGTGAATCCACAACCACGATACCTTTTTTGTTGAGCAGGAAGCCCATGGTGCCGCCTTTTTCCGTGAATATGCCGATATCATCAGTGAGCATTTTTATTTTCCATGCCGGCTGCGAAAGAAAAGAAGCCAATGTTTCTTTATTCAATAAACTGAGCCCTGCCAGTGTAAGACCGGTGTTGCGGAGGAAGGATCTGCGTTGCATGTTTTATCGTTTAATGATTTAAGACGTTTCGGGGGTTTAAAGGGTTGGCTAGGTTAAGATTGTTTTAAATAGGAACGAATAAAATGTGAAAAAGAAAGTTACGAAATCCGTGTTATATTATTTGAGCAAATTTAATATTCCAACTTCCTCAACTTTGGAAACTTGATCCAGGTAGCCGCTACCACAAGAACCGACATAGCCCCGCCAAATATGATCGCAGGCAATGTGCCAAATATGCGGGAAGTAACACCACTTTCAAACTGGCCCAGCTCGTTGGAGGAATTTATAAAGATCAGGTTGATGGAAGCAACCCTGCCCCTCAACTCATCGGGTGTATTCAATTGAAGGATGGTACCTCTTACTACTACGCTTACTGCATCAAATAAGCCGGCGACCAGTAGTGCCATAAAACTCAACCAATACCATTTTGACAGACCAAAAACGATGATGCAAATGCCAAATCCTGCTACGGCCAGCAGCATTTTCAATCCCTGCTTTTTGCGCATGGGATATTTTACGAGTATGAATATGCTGATGAGACTGCCAATATCCATTGCGGCGTTTAAAAAGCCATAGCCGATGGGACCGGTATGTAAAATGGTAGAAGCTACTTCGGGAATAAATGCAACAGCGCCGCCGAAAAGTACGGCGAAGAGGTCTAGTGAGATCACACCCAGTAAATTTTTGTTATTGAAAACAAACGAAAAACCATTTTTAATGGCGATGAACATGGGTTCATTTTGCTGGATGCCTACCGGTGGTTTTGGTTTTAACTGTAAAGCAAATATGGCAGCCGTTATGATCAGGCCCGCGGTTACAAAGTAGGAACTTGAAATACCTACGATGGCTATCAGGAGCCCACCGATAGCGTGACCGCCAATAGATGATATCAGCCAGGTGGATGAATTGT
This sequence comes from Ferruginibacter sp., assembly GCA_035318685.1. Taxonomy (GTDB): domain Bacteria; phylum Bacteroidota; class Bacteroidia; order Chitinophagales; family Chitinophagaceae; genus Ferruginibacter. Next base: position 10,069 of record DATHEH010000198.1, on the reverse strand, counting down.
ATGATATGGCTTTTTGTAACTGTTCACGGGAAACGATAGCCGCGATCATACTGTTGGCGGCAGGCCCGGCAAATGAACGTATGATACCGGTACAAAAAACGGCAGCCAATATTACCGTGACCTGTGTATTATTTGTTAAACCGAAATAGGGCAGGCTGATGAGCGCCAATGCAATTGCACAGAGCATGTAAAAAACATAAGACCAGACGAGGATATTCTTTTTGTTATGTTTGTCGATGTAATGCCCTGCATATAACGCTGCGATAACAGCAGGAATAAATTCGGCAAGGCCGGCAATGCCAACCATATAGGTGCTGGCCAGGTGAAATACCTGGTAAATAACGATGGTGGTTATCATGCGTAACCCCAGAACAAAAAAAAGCCGGGCAAAAATAAAATTCCAGAATTCTTTGGGGAGTTTGTCGCTCATCCGGGCAAAGTTAAATAATGTTGCCCATCTTCATATTCTTTATCCAGTGCATCAACAATTACTTTCAGGTGCGCTTCGTTGCCTAAAAAGTCTGCATTGCTGGCATCTACAAAAAGCGTTTTCATATTGTGCTGCTTAATATATTGCGTGTAGGTTTCCTGCAAACTAAAAAGATAATCATTGGGAATGGATAATTCATACTCCCGGTTGCGTTTCTTAATATTCTCCTGTAATTTTTTAACAGGCGTGTGCAGGTAAATAAGGATATCAGGCTGAACGATCTGCGGGTTGATGATCTCAAAAAGTTTTTGGTATAGCCGGAATTCCTCTTCGGGTAAATTCACCTTGGCAAATAAGAGGCACTTGGTAAAAAGATAATCAGAGACGGTAATATTCTGGAACATATCTTTTGTCTGTAACAGGTCTTTCAGTTGTTTATAGCGTTCGGCCATAAAGAATAATTCCAGCGGAAAAGCGTATTGCCCCGGATTCTCATAGAATTTGGGCAGGAAGGGATTGTCTGCAAATTCTTCCAGTATCAGCCGGGCATTAAAGTGTTTGCTCAGCATGTGTGCCAGCGTGGTCTTACCGGCGCCGATATTCCCTTCTATTGTTACAAAATTATATTTCATGCTGAATTTTCAGGCGGACTGCAAAATAAGCGGAAACGCCTTTTGCGCCATTAAAACTTTTTCACATTTAGTTTGTCGGGGCAGTGTATAAAAAGATGGTGAATTGTTTTGCCCAGTACAGGATGTTTCAGGTTTGGCGCAAGTTCATTGAGTGGTACCAGCACAAAGCGCCTGTTTTGTATTTGCGGATGGGGAACGGTGAGTTGTTCTTCATCAATGATCTCCTTATTGAAAAATAAGATATCAATGTCAATGATACGGGGCGCATTCTTTACGGTTCGGAGCCGCCCCAATTTTTTTTCAATGCCTAAGATGGTTTGCATGGTTTGCGCTGCGGTTAATGATGTTTGCACAATAATGACCTGGTTTAAAAAATCGGGCTGGTCGGTATTACCCCATGCAGCAGTTGAATACAAGCCTGAGCGCCGGGTTATTTTCCCAATTTGTTTTTCAATATGCTCTATGGCTTTGGATAATTGCTTTTGGCTGTTACCCATATTGCTGCCCAGGAGGAGGTAGGTTTTGTTCATTTAAAAATATAAAGTCTTTTATCGAAAATAAATTGCTTTGACCGTTTGATCTTAACTTTTTTAAAATCAGCGTGGCCCGGATTAATTAGGTAGTTATGTTCTTCAGTTATAATAGCGGAAGGGACTTTTAAAATAAGGCTTGCATTATTCCTTAAGAATTCGGTGCCCATAAATGCGGTATAGTCTTCATCTGCCTGCCAGTCTTTTTTAAGTTTATCAGCACTGATCTCTTTTAAAGAAACCTCATCAGGAATTAAGATCGTAAGTAAATGATAAAAGTTCTGGATGTCATTAAACCCAATATGAACAAGTAGTTCTAAAGTACTCAGGGAAATGTTTTCGGCAGTATACAGCATACTGTTTCCGGGCACATTCCACCTGGCCCCTTTAATTTTAGCGCCACTGCCGGAGATATCATCTTTATAAAGCGAATTGGTGATCCTGTAAACGGTCATGCAAATAATCCATGTTGTATTCTGATCAATTGGGTTAATACTCTTTCGATGCCATTGGCGGAAGTTAAAGATTCGAAAGAAAGATTACCGCCAAGCATATAAGGCTCACGCTTTAACCAGCTATAAAAATTTTCAACCTTACCAAAAGTAATTTTAGCTTCTTTTAAAACCCTGTCAATTTGCAACGCTCTCTCTGCATTCATGGGAGCAAAAGAACTGTTGTTCTTAGCATAGCGTTGTAATGTACGCTCACTTATGTGCAATATAGCAGCCCATTCGGCCTGGGTGAACGGTGCTTTATCCGCAATTTTCCTGAATTCACTGTACGTAAAATCTTTTACCAATGGCATTGCTCTTACACTGCGGTATACGGGTGTTGATTCCTGGACTTTAGAAACCGGCGGGGCTGCTTTTTGCACTGTATTTTTTTCTTTCTTTTTCATGTGCCTGACATTTGTCACCCAAAAATACGACAACTGTCGGGAATCACAAATTTTTCTGAATCCTTTTTTACCAATAGCTTTACGTCTTTAACAAATCCTTCATGCAAAAATATAACCAGGCAAGGGCTATGTTCGCAATAACAAAGGCAAGCCTGATAGCAATATTCAGAAGTCCCTCCGCCGTGGTGTTCAGCTTTGTTTTTCCATTTATTTTCATCCTCGTCTTTGGATTTATTGGTGATGGCGGGCGTGCACCGGTATATAAAATGGTCATCGACAAAGATTCTGATACCAGCAACAGCTTGTACGACTCCATCAGAGCAAGTAACAGGATAAGGATCGTTTCTTTTGCAACGGAAGAAGAATTAAGATCGAATCTTATTAAAGGAAGGATAGCCGGGATCTTAAAGATTACAAAAAACCCACAGGATACACCAGCCTATACCTACAAAATTAGCAGTACCAATGCCAGTGATGATAAATGGCCACAACTGTTATCCGTTATCAATGGAATGGTGAACAGGATCAGTGAAACCAAATACCCAAACCGGCCATCTTATGCCAGGGCCGGCGAAAGGCCGGTTGAAATTGAAACAGTAAGAGAGTATAAGACCATCGACTTCATTCTTCCCGGGCAGCTGGGATTTTCATTATTAAGCTCGGGTGTTTTTGGTGTGGCTTTTATGTTTTTCGGCCTGAGGAACACATTGGTGCTAAAACGTTTTTTTGCCACACCTATAAAGCGGGCATATATTGTTTTGGGAGAAGCGATCAGCCGCGTGATCTTTCAAATGATTACTGCCGTTGTGATAATCCTTGTTGGCCGTTTTCTCTTTGGTTTTACACTCATCAATGGTTTTCAAACATTGATGGAAATGCTGGTGCTCAGTTTCATCGGTCTGCTGGTATTTATGGGTTTTGGTTTTATCATAAGCGGTTTGGCAAAGAATGATGGGGCCATACCACCCTTTGCCAACCTGATCACCATGCCACAGTTTTTAATAGGCGGCACTTTTTTTTCAATAGAGGTTTTCCCAAAATGGCTACAGCCTATCTCAAAAGCAATGCCGCTTACACACCTGAATACAGCTATGCGAAACGTTGCATTCGAAGGCCAGAGTTTATGGGATGTGCGTTCGGAAATAGGCATATTGTTATTATGGGGTATTGCAGTTTATATTGTGGCGGTAAAAGTTTTTAAATGGGAATAAAAAATAAATATGCGATTATTTAAAGCATCTATCATAGGGTTAACAGGATTATTTATTTTTATTACCCTCATTTCGTTATTGATCCCTTCAAAGATCCGCGTCACAAAAGCTGTGGCGATACAGGCAGAGGCCGCAAGGGTTTTTGCCCAAATAAGCGACATTCAAAACTGGAAGAACTGGCAGCCCGTGTTTAAGCGTGATTCTGCAGTCATTGTTTTTGGGAAAGACGGCGAAGGAAATGTAAACTCGATCGAATGGGAATCGAAAGGCAAAAAAAATAAGTTCATCATCACTTCAAAAAAAGATAATGCCATTACTGCATCTTTATTGAGGGAAGGGGAAAGCGAAGTGCTGAACACGATCACGATCTTACCCGTGGCAGAGCAGCACCAGGTACAGGTGGAATGGAATGCACTGATAAAACTGAAATGGTATCCCTGGGAAAAATTCTATGGTATTTTTATTGAGAAAGTAACGGGCCAGGGTTATGAAGACGCACTTAACAGTTTAAAAGCATACGTAGAAGAACACTAAGCAGGGAAACTTATCTTTCCCATTGACACGGCAGGAATGCCGGGTGAGCCTTTTCCAAAAGCTGATACATCTCCGCAAACACATTCATTAGCCAATATGGCAAACAATACAGCTTCCTTTGCATCGGGATTGATTTGCAGCTCACTGGTTGTATAAAATTTACATTCGGGTAATTGTGTTTTTATATGTTCCATCAATAATGGATTGTGCATGCCCCCACCACTGGAATAAAGTGATAAAGCCATATTCCCTTTGCCTGACCTTTTGATGGCGTCAACGATCGTGTCTGCACTGAAATTATTTAAGGTAGCCATGGTATCCTCTACATTTATTTCTCCTGCGGATGATTTTTGTATTGCATTTTGCAGGTATTCAAGGTTGAATAATTCGGGTCCGGTGGTTTTTGGGAATGGCTTTTCAAAGAAATCATTTTCTTTCAATGCGGTTAGTAAGCCTGTATGGATCTTTCCTTTTGAAGCAACAGCAGCATTTTCGTCAAAACATTTGCCGGCAAAATGTTGTTGAATATAAGCATCCATCATGGTATTACCGGGACCCGTATCGGTACTGAATATCTTTGTGGTATCCATATCTCCCGGCAGGTAGGTGAAATTTGCAATACCGCCTATATTCAGCAGGACCCTGTCTTCTCCTTTTTTTCCAAAGACCAGGTAATCACCATAAACCGCTAATGGTGCACCTTCGCCCCCTGCTGCAATATGTTTTTGCCTGAAATCACTGATGCAGGTGATGCCGGTAGCAACGGCCAGGTGATCGCCATCCCCGATCTGTAAAGTAGCGTTGCCGAATTTGTCCTGTTGATGCAGGCTGAGTGGAGCATGGTATATGGTCTGGCCATGACTGGCAACAAGGTCTATGTCTTCACTTTTTATTTTCCACTTTTGTAAAAGAGCATTAATGATAGCTGCGTGTTGTAATGCGATCCATGGATTTAATAGCGTAAGTTTTTCAAGGTCAACCTGTTTTTTGCTGAAAACAGATCTTACTTCTGCTTTCATCTCTTCAGCAAAGGAAACGGTCTCAAATTGTAATAATTCAACTTCGGTATCCAGCCCGCTTCCTTTAAAAGCGCAAAGAGCCACATCTAATCCATCAACAGAAGTGCCACTCATTAATCCGATGATCTGTCGCAACGGTTTATTGGAAATGGCATAAAGTCTTTCGATGTTTTGATTCATAACAGTAAATATAGTTTTTGTTCTTTAAATGCCGGACGCCGGAAATTTTGCAAATACCTGCGCATTTTTGCGAACTAGCTGGAAAATAGCTGCAATATCTTGCAGGTTTTACGATTTTAGTATAACTTACAATGCGAACTTGCTAACGCCAACCTAATGCTTAAGAAAGAACGGCAGGCTTTTATCCTTCACAATGTTAACATACACAATCGTGTGTTAATAGGCGATCTCTGCGAAGGGATTAATGTTTCAGAAGATACCATACGCAGGGATCTGCAGGAATTATCCGATCACGGGAAACTCATCAAAGTGCATGGTGGCGCATTGTCAAAATCATTTTACAGCACATTCAATTCCTCCAAGGTTTATTCAATTGAGCAAAAAAAGCGCATAGCGCAGAAAGCCGCCAAACTTATACAGGATGGAATGTTTGTTCTTACAACCGGGGGGACAACCATTACCGAACTCGCAAAGGCTTTACCGGAAAACCTTCATGCAACATTTATAACCGGCAGCATCAGGGCTGCAATGGAATATGTTCACCATCCAAACATTGAGGTGATAATAATCGGCGACAAACTTTCGAAGAGTTCCCAATTGACGGTTGGTGGCGAAGCCATATCCAAGATAAAACAGATCAAGTCTGATATATGTTTTTTGGGCACAAATGCGCTCGAAGCCGAAAACGGGTTATCAGAAAATGACTGGGAAGTTGCACAGGTTAAAAAAGCAATGATAGAGTCATCTGCAAAAGTTGTATCACTTGCCATCTCGGAAAAATTAAATACCATCCAGCGCATAAGGATATGTGATACGAAAGATATCGATGTGCTGGTAACCGAACTGGAGCCGGATTCGCCGGTACTTGACCCATATAAAAAAGCGGGACTTAATATTCTATAAATAATTTAGTTAACCATTAAAAACTGCAATATGAATAGTCACATTTCAAAGGGATCAGGCAGGGTCAAGCTACTTAGCCTCTTTCTCTTAACAAACTTATTTGCCCTGGCTGTTACGGCGCAGGTTAAAATAAGCGGAAAGGTTACTGATGAAAAAGGCGCCGGTATTTCCGGGGTTTCAGTAACTGTAAAAAATCAGAATTCCGGAACGGCAACTAATGCTGACGGGACTTATCAACTTATCGTTAATTTAAAAGCCGGTAGGCACAGCATTGTATTTACCACAATTGGGTTTAGAAGTATGGAACAGGATATTACTGTATCTGCAAGCGGTGATCATACAGTAAATGCCCAGTTGATTCCCGATCCTTTGGGGATGGATGAAGTTATAGTTACCGGTACCTCAGCCGGAACTACACGGAAACAATTAGGAAGCTATGTTAGTACAGTAAAGGCAGATCAGCTTACCAAAGGTGCCACTTCCAATGTGTTGGCAGCACTGCAGGGCAAAACCATGGGTGCCCAGATCACACAAAATAATGGAGATCCCGGGGGAGGCATTTCAGTGCGTCTCAGGGGACTTAGCAGTGTATACAGCCAAAGTGAACCCTTATATATGGTAGACGGAGTAATTGTGAACAATGGAACTAACAGGGTTACGAATACGAGTGGTAACTATGATGGCGGACTTTTTGTAGGCACCATCGGGCAAAACAGGATGGCGGATATCAATCCTGCAGATATCGACAGGATTGAAGTATTAAATGGTGCGGCAGCCGCCGCGATCTATGGATCGAGGGCTAATGCCGGTGTCATCCAGATCTTTACCAAACGCGGTAGCAGCGGGGCGCCGATAATAAGTTTTTCTTCCAGCGTTATGTTCAGTAAGCTGCGAAAAAAAGTTGAAGTGAACAGGTCTCCAACAAAGTTCGGGGGACCAACAGACGGGCCATTAGCGCAGACACAGGATATTCTTACTCCTGCGCTCACGAATATTACTGCTGTTAACCGATATGATTACAACGATTATATTTTCGCAGCAGGCATAGGTACAGATAATAATCTTTCTATTTCGGGCGGAACAGATAAATCAAAATATTATGCTTCGGGTTCTTATTACAAAAACGAAGGGATAATAAAAAACACCGATGCCCGCAGGTACAGTTTTAAGATCAATTTAGACCAGGCTTTAGGAAGCAGGGTGAATTTTAATATGGGTTTAAATTATATTAACACATTCAGCAATGAAAAACCCGATGGGAATTCGTTTTTCTCACCCATGAATTCCATTAATATCATTGCCAATTTTCATGACCTGGAAACAAGAGATGCCCTTGGAAATATTAAAGCAGTAGGAGAAAGAGGCAGGGTCAATCCGGTATCTATCATAGATGATATTAAGCAAAAGCAGGAAACCAACAGGCTTATAGCCGGACTGGGATTAAAAGTACGTCCTGTTAAAGGTCTTTTATTTGATTATACCATGGGTATTGACCAGTATACACAGAAAGGCCAAACGTTTATACCTCCTTTCGCTTATAACGTAAGCACTGGTTTCTTCGGTGGTGGTCCAACACTGGATCCTACACAGAATGGATATGCCAGTGCAGCTGCGTTTACTTTTTTCCAGATCAACCACGAATTGAACGGAACTTACCAGATCAACATCAATAAAGACATCGCATCAACCACCCAGGTAGGATACTCTGTGCAATATGAAAAGAATACCTATACAATGTTACAGGGAAAGGGCATGGCACCTTTTGTTGAATCGGTACGGGGGGCAAGTACAGTTATAGCAGGTGTAGATGATCGAAGTGAGTTCTCTGTTTCAGGCGTGTACGCCCAACAGAATTTTAATTATAAGGGCTTCTTATTCCTGACTGGAGCAATAAGGGTAGACGGTTCATCCGTGTTTGGTAAGAACCAGCGCAATTTTACCTATACTAAAGCCAACCTCAGCTATATTATAAGTGAACAGGGATTCTGGCAGAAAATGTCCTTCCGGAAAATATGGAATTTTGCAAAGCTCAGGATAGCATATGGAGAAAGTGGTAATATGACCGGGATCGGAGCTTATGACAGGTTCAATACTTATTCCAGTAATTCTTTCCTGAGTCGTACGTCACTCACCTCAAGCGGAACCCTTGCAAATACCAACGTTAAACCTGAAAGACAAAAAGAGTTGGAATTTGGTATCGAGTTAGGATTTTTAAACAACAGGGTAAATTTTATTGCTAACATTTACAATAAAAAAGCCCAGGATCTATTGATCAATAGGGTGATAGCACCAACAACCGGCTTTGGTAGCCTGCTTGATAATTTTGGAAGTCTTGAAAATAAGGGATACGAATTAATGTTATCGGGCAAGCCTGTACAGAACAAGAATTTAAGTTGGACATTGACAACCATGTTCAACCATAACAGGAATAAAGCTGTTAAGATCGGCCAGTCGCTTACGTTACTAAGTACTAATTCAGGCGCTCCTGTTTCAATTATTGAAGGTCAGCCCATTGGTGTATTTTACGGGGCTTTCTTTGCCCTGGATGGCAGTGGTAACCTGGTAAAAAATGCGTCTGGTTTTCCCCAGGGTGAAAGAGGTATTCAAACCGGCGCATTATCTTATACCGTATTAAGAGATGCTAACGGAATCCCGGTTCAGACCAACCCATTGATCCGTAAAATAATCGGTGATCCAAACCCGGACTGGACAGGTTCATTTGTAAGCGAATTGTCTTACAAGAAAGCAAGCCTGAGAATACAGGTGGATGCGGTACAGGGTAATGAGGTGTTCAATGCAGACTGGAGGACAAGACAGGGCGTTGGTAATGGAAAAGAAGCTGAAAAAGAACAAACGGGTGTTTATCCCCGCGGATATATAAACAGTTTTTATGCAACGATTGAAGAATGGCGTATCGATGACGGATCTTTTGTAAAATTGAGGGAGATATCTCTGAGCTATAGCATCGGTAAACTTAAATGGTTTAAGGATATAACAGTTTCTGTTGCCGGCAGGAATTTGAAAAGCTGGGATAATTACAAGGGATACGATCCTGAAGTTAACTCGGGCGGACAAAGCAACATTCTTCGTGGAATAGATTTTGGCTCGGTGCCCATTCCAAGGACATTTAGTATAGGAATCTCTGCCAAACTTTAAATCTCTAAAAAATAATTTATGAAAAATAAAAAATTAAATATCATAAGGCTCTCAGCATTGCTCGGGATCCTGTCTTTACAAATAATGAGTTGCAAAAAAGATTATTCGAATCCTAATGCAGCTATACAGGAAGCAGTATATTCTACAACCACCCCGAAGGGTTTAACAGGTGTTGTTGTAGGATTGCAAAGAGTGTATACTTTGACAAGAGCAGGTAATGAATATAATCTCATTACTATAAACGGCCTTACCACGAATGAACTTATAGTGGTTAATACGGGCAATACTGCCGAGGTACAATTAGCTGCGGGCGGTACTTCTGTAGATGGTAACCATAGTATGCTCACTACCTATTGGACAAACCTTAACAAAGTGATTTATGATGCCGACCTTGTTATTGCCAATGCAAAAAATCTGGCAGATAAAAATTACGCCAGCGGCTTAACCGCCTATGCAAGTATTTTCAAAGCATTGGCTATTGGAAGCATGAGCCAGTTTTGGGAGCAGGTTCCTGCCGGAATCGGAACAGTAGCCAATCCTGTTACATTTATACCCAGGGTTGATGGCTTTAAAAAA
>DATHEH010000197.1:0-7816 GCA_035318685.1 Ferruginibacter sp. | reverse complement strand
ATTCGGTAACGGTCACCGGCCTTACTGCAGGTGCAACTTATCATGTCACCGTGTATGAATACAATGGTGGTTCTTATCCTGTTTATTATACAGTGGGAGCGCCTACATCATCTTTCTCAACCGTGCAGGCGCCCACACAGGCTTCATCATCATTACAATATTCAAATATAGAAGGCAACAGGATGAGTGTGACATGGTCGAATGGAAATGGCAACAGGCGCATTGTTATTGCACGTGCAGGATCTGCTGTTATTTATGTGCCGGTTGATAATACAGCTTATACGGCAAGCCCCATATTTGGATCGGGACAACAGGTTGCGCCGGGCGAATACGTTATTTATAACAATGGCGCTAACCCAAACATCGTCTTTTCAAACCTTTTACCGGGAACTACTTATCATTTTGCTGTGTATGAATATAATTTCCTGAATCCAAACAGTTATTTTCTTACGAGTCCTTATTTAAGCGGGAGCAAGGCAACTGTTGCAAGCCCGGCCAATAACAGCACCAACCTCAACTTTACCAGCATTACCGGTAATTCTTTAAAGCTCAACTGGACTAACGGAAACGGTGCAATGAGACTTGTTATCGCAAAAAAAGGAGCGCCTGTTGATGCAAGCCCGGTTAATTTTACAGGTTATACTGCAAACTCATTTTTTGGTTCAGGAGCTGAATTGGGAACAGACAATTTTGTCGTGTTCAACGGCAACGGAAACAACGTAACGATGACAGGCCTGGAACCCGGCACGACCTATCATTTTAAGATCATAGAATATAACGGGGCTACTTTTCCTGTTTATCTTAATACGGCAAACCCACTGATCAGCCAGCAAACTGCCGACAGGCCTTCGGCTGCTGCAACAGCGATGAACTATATGGACATTGAAGGAAACAAGATACGTGTGCGCTGGACGAACGGGAATGGTATTAAAAGAATATTGATCGGCAAACTGGGCTCACCTGTAACAGCGGTTCCAACAGACGGGAACAGCTACAGTGTGAGTACTGTTTTTGGAAGCGGGCAACAAATAGCACCGGGAGAATTTGTTTTATCAGATAATAGTTTTGCTGAAACAAGTATTACCGGCCTGCTGCCAAACACGGTTTATCATTTTGCAGTTTTTGAATATGATGGTACAGCACCCAATACAAGATATATAACAACGGGTTTGAATGGCAGCCAGTCAACAGCCACCACGCCTACACTCCAGGCTAATAATATTTTGTTCTCTGCGATCGGCAGTAATACGGTCAATGTGAACTGGGCGAGCGGCAATGGTACAAGAAGGATCGTTATTGCAAGAAAAGGCGCACCCGTGAATGTGATCCCCGCTGACCTGCAATTTTATAGCGCCAGTGGTGCTTTCGGTACAGCGAGTACTTTGGTGGCGCCTGAAAATTATGCGGTTTACAGTAATACCGCAAGCAATGCTGCAGTTAGTGCATTGGCTAGCGGAACTACTTATCATTTTGCAGTATTTGAATATAATGGCTTTTCTGCACCCGTATATAACCAGCAATTACTTGCAACGGGTAGTGTTACAACCCTGGGTGCACCAACAGATCAAACGACTTCGGCTATTTTCACTGCCACGGGTAATAATACAACCGTAAAATTAAACTGGCTGAACGGCAGCGGTCAAAAACGCCTGGTACTATTAAAAGAAGAAGCGGCCGTTGATGCATTACCGGTGAACAACACAACTTATACGGGCAACAGCGCTTTTGGCGGGGGCGACCAACTGGGTACGGGCAACTACGTTGTGTATGCAGGTGGTGCAGACAATGTTACCATTACAAATCTTGCTCCCGGTAAGGTCTATCATGCTGCCATATTTGAGTACAATAGTTTTGCTACTGGTGCAATGTACTTAACAGCAAACCCTGCAAGAAGTATGTGGGCAGGCGGACCCCTACCGATAAGTTTATTGTCGTTCAATGGAAAGCTCAGTGGAAGCAGGAATAACATTAACTGGCAAACCACCACAGAAACGAACAGTGCTTACTTTTCAATAGAACGTTCAGCAGATGGCGTAAATTTTATGAGCATCGGAAAGGTAAATGCAACAGGAAATTCAAGTTCGTTACGATCGTACAGTTTTATTGATGAGAACCCACTTGTAAGATCTTTCTATCGCTTACGTTCGGTTGACCTGGATGGCAGATCAACTTTAAGTAATGTGATAGTGTTGGAAAGAAAGGGAGCAGGAAGCATGCAGGTTTATCCAACTGCAGTAGTCAACAATCTTAATATTTCTGTTGGCAGCGATACGCACCAGCCCGCGATCATAATGATATTTGATGGTACGGGTAAACTGGTAGCCAAAAGGGAAACCACCCTTGTAAAAGGTACCAACACCATTCAAATACCGGTAAGCGCATTGCCCTGCGGAAACTATTACCTGCATATGCATATTGGCACAGAAAAACAAACTACAAGGTTCATTAAATTATAAAAGAAGCGTTGGTTTGGATTAAGGATAAGGAGCAGGTCACCCTCAGTGGCCTGCTTTTTTTATGGCAATTCATCCATTAATACTGTCAACTCATGCACTATAGCCTTTCCCGGGGGCCCGTTGCCCGGTAATTTTGTGTCGTAATAAAAATAAAAAAATTAAAAAATGGAAAAGATAAAATTCGGGGTAGAGGTGATGGTTTTGCTGCTGGCACTGCCCGTATGGTTTATCGTGGAGGTAAAGCAGGCTGATAAAGTGATAGAGAAGAACAGGACCCACAACATCGACGTCATCGATGTAAAGAAGCCTGTTCATGATGACGGGCAAAAGCAGGTAGCGGCTGATCTAAAATTTGCAACCATGCACTTTTCAAAGCTGATGTTCACCAATAATTAATCAATCATATAAAACTTACAAAATGAAAAAGCAGATCCTGCAAAAAATGATCACCTGGCTGCGCCTTTGCATAGCAGGGCTGGTACTGGTGATCCTCAGCCTTTTCCTGTTCTCTTTTGAAATGAAAAAGCTGCAAGCCGAATTTTTAAAGCAACTGGGTATTAACCAGGAAATGGCAGACCGTAAAATAACAAACAGCCTCCTGGGAGGCTACCTGGATTATTACGAGATCCGCAACCTGCACAAGATCCTTGTTAACGACAGGGCAGGGATAGTGAGGGATATTGCAACACATGCCAAACAATATGCAAATTCGGAAGGGTTTAAAAAAGAATACGCCGCTTTAAAGCAAAATAATAAACCCGCCCCGGCGAATAAAGTTGAAACACCTGAAGAGATGCGTGCTTCGATGATCAAAATGGCGAAGGAATTCATCCGTACTTCAGAAGAGGGGGTGAAGACTGCTGCTCCAGGAATGAAAAAAGTATTTGAAGACCTGGTGGAAGTGGGCAAGAAGAATTTAAAAGAGGCCGGGGATCCGAATAATAAGACCATCAGGTCCTATACACAGAATTTCGGGACCATGAAAAAGATGATGCAGGAAGGTTATGACAGGCAAATAAACGAATGGGAGGCAAAATATCCTGCAGACCATTTACAATACATCAGGGTAAGGTTACAGTCATTCCTTGAAGCAACAGATAATATTGATTTTTCAGCCCAGCTTTTTGAGAAGAACGGGAAAAAGTATTTTGTCAATCAACAGTATGAAAGAAAAGACAACAGGTGGAAAATGGTTTTCCGTGCAGGTAAGGACGCAGTAGAAGCAGGAAGAACATTTGCGAAACAATGGATAGCCGAGATCAGGTAAAAAATGTCGTACTAATCCTATTATATCCATGAATTGAAGCCCGCCCTGCGTAAGTGGGGCGGGCTTTTATTATTAATTGATCAACCTAATGTGGGAATTTGTCTCCGATCAAATTCAAATTGATATTGTGTTCAAGCCATGCTTTTAATCCGTCCAATACGGTTGTAAACCCGCCGGTGTTATCCTTTATGGCTTCGATCAATTCATCCCCTGTTAAATTAAATCCATAGTTCTTAATAACAACATAGGTGCTGTCTTCGCTCATTGCCTTGAACTCAAATTTCACTGTTGTAAGCGGGTCACCCCATTCAATTATAATCTTTTCATTCTTCACTATTTCCTTTACCGTTACGTTAGCTGAGGCCCCATACATTTCCCATTCCCAGGTCACGGTTTCACCAACTTTTAACCTCCCGCTTGATTTAGTAAACCAGAAGCTGGTTGTTATTGCCGGGTCAATGAAAGCTTCAAAAACAATTGAAGCAGGTTTCCTGATGAGCATTTGCGTTTCTACAGTCGGGGAAATTGTATTTGTCATTTTAATATGCTTTAACGGGAAACTTAATTGTTAAAGGAACGAAATTTTAATCACAGGGCAAAGCCGGCCTTTACTTAACTTCGCAGCATTAAATAACCGGTTTTAAACTTATTGCCCAGAACATGTTTGTAAGATATCTTCACTGGCTAGGAATTGCTGCCTGCATCACCCTTATTATTTCCTGCTTTTTGCCCTGGGTGTATTATGCCGATATCAAACAAACCTTTACCGGTTTTTACAGTTTTAAAAATGAATATGGAAGGCCAGGTAAATTTCTGGTAGCGACAGGGCTGTTGATCCTTGTTTTTATGTTATTGCCCAAACTCTGGGCAAAACGGGCGAACCTGTTCATAGGAGCCATAACCCTTGCCTATGGGGTAAAATCATATATTCTCTTCAGCTCATGCTATAATAATTATTGTCCCGAAAAACTTTATGGGCTTTACATCATGCTGTTTTCAACTATCGTAATGATGATCACGGTTATGTTTCCGAAATTGGATATAGCGGAAAATAAAGCGGTATCCTAAAAGATTATTTTGCCGCAATGACGTTTGTAAATAGACGATTGCTCCACTGCGTTCGCAATGACGTTCCTAATTCTTCTTCACTTCCTTAGCCCATGCATCTTTTAAAGTTACTGTCCTGTTGAACACGGGGTTATCTGCTGATGAATCCTTATCAAGACAGAAATACCCTTTGCGGATGAACTGGTATCGGGAATCCAGTGTGGCATCTTTAAGCGAGGGTTCAACCATTGCATTCTTTATTACCTGCAGGGAATTGGGGTTGATCATATCCTTGAAATCGCCCTCTTCACCGAGGGGATTCTCAGATGTAAATAAGCGATCATACAAACGGACTTCGGCTGCCATTGCATGTGCAGCACTTACCCAATGGATTGTTCCCTTTACACTGATGGCACCGGTATCACTGCCGCTTTTTGTTTCAGGAAGGTAAGTGCAACGGATCTCGGAAATATTTCCATCGGTATCCTTTACAAAGCTTTCGCATTTAATAATGTAAGCGCTCTTTAAGCGAACCATTGCTCCCGGTGCAAGGCGAAACCATTTTTTAGCGGGCACCTCCATAAAATCTTCTCTTTCTATCCATAGCTCTTTGCTGAACGGAACGGTTCTTGTGCCCATGCTTTCGTTAGGGCCATTCTCGCTTACCATTTCTTCTGTGCTTCCATCTTTATAATTGTCGATGATAAGTTTTACAGGGTCCAGCACTGCCATCACCCTGTTGGCTTTCATATTCAGGTCTTCACGCAAACAAAATTCAAGTAATCCCAGGTCAATAAAATTTTCTCTTTTAGCAATACCGATCCGCTCACAAAAATCACGGATACTTGCCGCAGTATATCCTTTACGCCTGAAAGCGCTGAGTGTTGGCATACGCGGATCATCCCAGCCGTGAACGTGGCCTTCAGTAACAAGCTGTAATAGTTTTCTTTTGCTCATTACCGTATAGGTCATGTTCAGCCGGGCAAACTCGTATTGATGGGATGGAAAGATCTCCAGCTTCTCAATGAACCAGTCGTATAGCTCCCTGTGCGGGATGAATTCCAATGTACAAATAGAGTGTGTGATGTTTTCAATGCTGTCGCTTTGTCCATGTGCAAAATCATACATCGGGTAGATACACCAGGTATCGCCGGTGCGGTGATGGTGTGCATGCCTGATGCGGTAAATGATCGGGTCCCTCATGAGCATATTGGTATGTGCCATATCGATCTTTGCACGCAATACTTTTTCACCATCCCTGTATTTGCCTTCTTTCATTTCGGTGAACAACTGGAGGTTCTCTGTATTGGTCCTGCTCCTGTACGGGTTATCCTTCCCGGGCTCTGTAGGCGTTCCTTTCGTGGAAGCAATTTCTTCTGCTGTTGAATCGTCCACGTAAGCGAGGCCTTTATTGATAAGATCAACTGCATAAGTATATAAAGTGTCAAAATAATCAGAAGCATAAAACTCGTTGGCCCAGTTAAAACCCAGCCAGCGGATATCATCCTTTATGCTGTCTACATATTCTGTTTCTTCGGTAACAGGATTGGTATCGTCGAAGCGGAGATTTGTTTTGCCCCCATATTTTAAGCCAAGTCCAAAGTTGAGGCAGATGGCTTTTGCATGGCCAATGTGTAAATAGCCATTCGGTTCGGGAGGGAACCGCGTAAGAATGGTTTTGTATTTCCCGGTTTCAAGATCGCCTTCTATGATCTCCTCAATAAAGTTGAGGCTTTTTTCTTCACTCATCATATTTGTTTGAGGGGCGAATTTACGAATAAGGAACAAGGAACAAGGGATTTTGAATACCGAAGTGTCAGACTGAAAAATTAACTGGTAAAAAGGGAACAAGGAATGCCGAAATATTATTCCGATCATCATTCCTTGTTCCCTGTTGAATATTGCCTGCCAGCTATTTTAAGCCCTGCCCATTTTTTTAAGGTGGTGGGCATGAGAAGCGATCGCATGCCTCATTTTCCGGAATTCAATATACTTAACGCCGTATTCCTGGCAGGTTTGTTTGATTATTTTACTGATGGCAGGATAGTGGATATGAGAGATCTTCGGGAACAGGTGATGTTCGATCTGGAAATTCAATCCGCCTACCAGCCAGGAGATGAGTTTGTTTTTTGTAGCAAAATTTGCGGTGGTCTCTATCTGGTGGATGGCCCACTCATTTTCGATCTTATTCATGTCCGCATCCGGCACAGGGAAAGCCGTTTCCTCAACAGTATGTGCCAGCTGGAAGACGATGCTCAATACGAAACCTGCAAACATGGCAATGGTTAAAAAGCCAACCAGCCAGGGCAGAAAGCCTACCAGGTAAATGGGTAATGCGATCATCATAAAATAATAGCCGGCTTTTGCGAACCAGAAAGCAAAATGATCGAAAGCACTCATTTTTTTAATGGGAACCTCACCCACTTTCTTTTTAAAATACTTTGTATAATCTGTCGCAAATACCCACACGAGTAACAACAGGGTATACAGGAACCAAACATAGATATGCTGGAACCTGTGGATGAAATATTTTTTTTGTGTGCTGCACATTCTCAGCATCGGCTTTATTTCAATGTCATCATCAATACCATCGATATTAGTATAGGTGTGGTGAATGATATTGTGTTTGTTGTTCCACATGATACCGCTTGCGCCCAGGGCATTCACTGAAAATGCGGCTATCTTATTCCAGAACCTGCTGTTGCTGAAACTGCCGTGTCCGCCATCATGCATAACATTGAAGCCGATCGCTGCTGTTAATCCGCCCATCAGCAAACATTCTAATACTGCGATCCAGGGACCCGGTGTAAAGAATACTACGTGAACATACAATGCTATATATACCATCCAGAACAGTACAGCTTTAAAATAAAGGCTAAAATCACCGGTAGAAGGCTTTTTTGTTTCTGTAAAATAATTACTGACTCTTCTTTTTAATTCCTGGTGAAAAGTGGAACCTTTTACATTTAAAAATTTGGGGGTTGACATTTTGAATATTTTGATTTTGTTATTATGTGTTTTCTTTAATGATGGCGTCAAAATTCTT
>DATHEH010000196.1:0-3830 GCA_035318685.1 Ferruginibacter sp. | reverse complement strand
CCACCGCTTTTGTACCGGCCCTGGTGAACAGCGGACTGCCGATAAACAGTTTTTGTTTTGAAGGCTTTCTTCCATTGAAGAAGGGGAGGCAGACCATGCTTAAAAAAATGGCGGAAGAAGAAAGAACCATGGTCATTTACGAAAGCCCGATGCGGCTTGTTAAAACCTTGCATGAATTCATCCAGTATTTTGGTGCAGACAGGCAATGCTGCGTAAGCCGTGAACTCACCAAGAAATTTGAAGAAAATAAAAGAGGGACATTACAGGAAGTGCATGATCATTTTAACGCAAAATCTGTAAAGGGCGAAATTGTGATAGTGCTAAAAGGAAAAAACTAACGTTCAGCTAACTTTTTTATAGAAAAACATTTCGATGCAGATGTTCTCCTGATGAAGATGATCATATCATATTCCCTGGTCAGGTGAGTGTCAACGAATTGGTATTTATCTTCTGCAAGGGCTCCAATATGCCTGAATAATTTTTTTTCCATAAGCCAGGCCGCTCCCTCATCTTCCTTTTTTATATTTCTCAGGTCTAAAAGAAGATCAGGCGCATCAGCAGTACTGAGTATTTCTTCAAAAGACCCTTTTTTGGCACTGATAAGTCTATTTGTCGAATCAAGCCCGATGAATTTTTTATTTTCTTTTTGCACTGCAGTGTAGGTACCCTCATCAGAGCTAAACCCGATCACGACCATCTGGTTGCCAAATGACCTGTTCAGGTACTCACCCATTCTTATTGATCCGAATTTATTTTTGTCCTTTCTTATATGCTCATTATGTGCCCAGATTACCATTTTGGCACCGGGATTTTGATCTGCTATCCATTTTGCATTTTCAGCCATGCTCTCATCCCGGGATGGTGCGTTGTAATAATTGCAGGCATATTGCCAAAGTATCCTTGCATTTTGTAAAGCCCAGTCAAAGCCATCTTTGCCGGTGGCCGGCCTGGCAGTATGCATACTGTCTAATAGCAATTGTGCGATTGACTTTAGCTGGCGGAATATGGTTTTAGATTCATTTTTTTTGACCTGTGTTTTTTTACTTAGCGAATCATAATTGTCCAGCATAGTCAATAATGAAGGCAGGCAAACCGTAAGATAATTCCTAACTACTTTGCTTGCAACATGTGGGGTTTGCATATCAAAGCCGGTGAACATGACTTTTTTTGTGGCCGTTTCATTATACATTTTCATCCACTCAACCATATCCAATACTTCCTGTGTATACCAGGTCCAGAAATACATGCCCGCAATTAATTTTTTAGGATCGCCCTTGCCATCAATAATGTAATCATTTAGTGCATAGGATTCCGGCATGTTTGCTTCTATGGAAAAAAGGGTAAAGCCTTTTTCTTTGACAAGGTATTCCAGCATGCGGTGTTTCATGCTGAATATTTCTGAACTGCCATGAGTACACTCGCCAAGTGAAACGATCCTGGCGTCCCCGATCATGGCATCTAAGGGTTTCAGGTCATCAAAACCGTTGCCGGGTCTTACATATTTTAACGGAATAGCATTCTCATTTAACCAATCGCTGGCATTTTTATTAATTTGAGGCTGTGCCAATATAAGATTGCTGACAAGAGATGATGCGATGAACAGTAGAGTTTTTTTCATCTTATAAAAGTATAGTTAGAATTGTATGGGTTCTGTTAAATATTTGCCATTCGTCCCCGGCACTTTGGATCAGTCCCGCCATTTATCAGTTTTTCTGCTATCGGTAAAGCAATTTTACCGAAATTTACCCTTCACAAATCATTCAAATGAAGAAACTATTTTCATTTTTCTTTCTGACACTGTCATTCCTTTTTGCAAATGCACAGCCCGACCGCTGGCAGCAGCGGGTTAAGTACAACATGAATATTGATGTTGATGTAAATACCAATCGCTTTACGGGTAAACAAAAACTGGAATACACGAATAATTCACCTGATGTATTGAACAAGGTATTTTACCATTTGTACTGGAATGCATTTCAGCCCAACAGTAATATGGACCTGCGAAGCAGGGAGCTTGGCAAAGTGTTGGTGGGTGGCAGGCCCGATTGGGACGGAAGGGTAAAGGACCGCATCTTAAACCTGAAAGAAAATGAGATCGGTTACCAGAAAATAATCTCTTTAAAGATGAATGGCATTGCCCAGCCTTTTAAAGTCCGGGAAACGATCCTGGAAGTTAACCTGACAAAACCCATTGCGCCAAAAACAAAAGTTGTCTTTGAAATGGAGTTTGAAACGCAGGTGCCTTTGCAGGTACGCCGCAGCGGAAGAGATAATCCCACCACCGGTGTACGCTACAGCATGAGCCAATGGTACCCGAAATTATGTGAGTACGATTATGAAGGATGGCATCCAACACCTTATGTGGCAAGAGAATTTTATGGTGTTTGGGGTGATTTTGACGTAACCATTAATATTGATAAAGGCTATAAGTTAGGAGGTACCGGCGTTTTGGTAAATGCAAATGAAATAGGATGGGGTTATGATGTGCCGGGCACGGAATTAAAACCAACTTCCAAAGTAAAACGCAGCTGGCATTTTGTAGGTAATAATGTGCATGATTTTGTTTGGGCAGCGGATCCCGAGTATAAGCACCTCGCTAAAAAAATACCTAACGGGCCAACAATACATGTGCTGTACAATTATAAAGAGAACGACGGAAAAAATGATACTGCCTGGAATACGGTGCTGACTGCAGCTGAAGCGGTATTACCCTTTATCGAAACCAACTTCGGGAAATATCCTTACCCCCAATACTCTTTTATCCACGGAGGAGATGGTGGTATGGAATACCCCATGGCCACATTGATCGTGGGCCCGGGTTTAGGTACCGTATTTCACGAGTGGATGCACAACTGGTACCAGATGGTATTGGGCACCAATGAAAGTATGTATGCATGGATGGATGAAGGCTTTGCCAGTTATGCGGAGAACCTGGTCACCAAATTCTATAACAAAAGATCTTCATTGCAGGGAATGCGGGAAGCACTTTTAAGAACACCTGCAAATAAGAACTTAAAGGAAACAATTGATATTGTTCCGGAAGACCACAGCGGAGCTTATAGCAGTTATTATGGGTTGGCTAAAAGTGCATTTGAAGAACCTATGACAACACACGCCGATCACTTTAATTCCAATTATGGTTACAGCGTGGCGGCTTATTCAAAGGGAGAAGTATTCATGGAGCAGCTGGGGTACATAGTTGGTGCTGCTGTAAGGGACAAGATCATACTTGAATATTATAAGCAATGGAAGTTCAGGCATCCCAATGTAAATGATTTTATGAGAATTGCTCAGGATATAAGCGGCCTCCAGCTTGACTGGTACAGGGAATACTGGGTGAACACAACAAAAACGATAGACTATGGTATTGACAGCTTATGGGAAGAAGGCGGTGTTTCAAAGATCCGTTTAAAAAGAGTTGGGCATATGCCGATGCCCATTGATCTTCAGCTCACCTACAAGGATGGCACTACGGAAATGTATTACATGCCTTTGAACTTAATGTTTGGTGAAAAGATAAACGAAAATCCGAATCAGAAAAGGGAGGTCCAGGCAGAATGGAAATGGACACAACCAACTTATATTGTTGAGATCAAACGCCGGCTTACCGATCTTAAGTTGGTGGAGCTCGATCCTTCAAAAAGAATGGCCGACCTTGAAAGAAAGAACAATACACTGGAGTTGAACTGGTAATATGATCTGACGCCCCGTCTGGCCAAAGGATTTTGCTTATGGACATAAATATTCGAAGGGTAACTATTGCTGACGTTGCGGAATTGACAGTTCTCGCAAGACAAACTTTTTACGATACGTTCACAGGCACCTGTACG
>DATHEH010000195.1:0-12739 GCA_035318685.1 Ferruginibacter sp. | reverse complement strand
ACTTACCGGGTTATCTTTTCTCATCACCAGCAGCCTTTTTACACCATCACCATTATTCCATTGAATATTTACAGAACTGCTGAGGATATTACTGAAGACAATATTTGAAGCAGCGCTTGTCGGCGCTGATATAGTCGCCTGTGAACCCGTAAGTATGCCACTGGTAAGATAAGCCGCTGTTGCGCCGTTACCATCATACTCATACACAGCAATGTGGTAGGTTGTACCAATAGCGAGTCCTGTAACATTATAACTGCCGGAAATTCCCGCTGATAAAACAAACTCACCCGGCGCTACTTCCTGGCCCGCGCCAAAGCTTGTATTACCGGTATAAACCACGCCGTCCTGCGGAACAAAACCTACAGCTGATCCTTGCTTTGCAATGATCAATCGCCTTGCACCATTTCCGCCGGACATACTGATACCGAACCTGTTACCCTCGATACTTAAAAAATTTAAAGAGGATGAATTGATGGTTGGCCTCGGAGCCGTAAGCCCCGTGATCCTTGGCGGGTTATTGGTATTGAACACCAGTCCCTGGGCACCATTATACTCGAATATCGCAAAATAATAGGTTGTATTGGGTTCAAGATCTTTGATGCTAACACTTGTACCATTGCTTTTATAAACAACATAATTTCCTGTACCGATCTGTGAACCCGAACCGAAATTTACATTGGCAGTATAGTTGACCAAATCAACAGGGTTCACATTCACCGGTGAACCTTCTCTTACCAAAACAATACGGCCGCTGCCTGTTACCAGGTCATTGGCCCAATTTAATGTCATGGAATGTCCATTGATATTAGTAACCGAAAGATTGATCGGCTGAAAACCCGGTGCCGCCAATGTGGATCTGTTACCCGTTAATGAGGTCAACAGGTACTCTGTTGTGGTACCTGTTCCGTTGTATTCAAATATGGCGAAGTAATAAGTTGTATTAGCAGATAAGGTTGTTGTGGTAAAACTGCTACCCGTGCCATTATACACCACAAATTCTCCCGGTGCAATTTCATTGCCTGCTCCAAAAGAAGCGCTGGCATTATAGTCAGTACCATTTACAGGAAATGCAGTTACAACGCTTGTCTTTTTTGCGATCACAATTCTCCTCGCCCCATTACCTGCACTCCATTGCAGGAAGATCCTGTCCCCGTCAATACTTGGGAACGTGAGGTTTGTTGATGGCGTAGTCGGTGCGATCATTGATGGCCCTTTCGGGGTTGCCATCAATGATATCATACCGGAAATAAGCATGGCTATACATGTAAAGATCTTTTTCATTAGCTTTTATGGTTTGTTTTGATTTTACTTTTAAAACAGTTGTTATGGTAACCGGGATCAGTTCTTTAAGATCCTTTCTGACTTGTCTCCCCTGTAGCGCTGGGTTTCACTCTTGCAAATGCAGGTCTTTTTTTCGACTGTTTTTTTAACAGCCGGGGCATGATTTACGATCGCCTCATTGTTGGCATCAGCTTTTGCTGCTTCCTTGCGGGTGATGCCTGTTACGAACAGGACCGGGAATGCTGCGAGGAGTACGATAACCTGTGCCGCGAATTTTAACTTTTCCATTGTTTTAGTTTTAATGATGCTATAATTACTTTCCGGGTGTAAAATTGCTTTGGAATGCTTTCATTAAGAAGGCCCTGCTGTATGAGTTGATGGGATCACTGTATGAATTGTCCGGAAAAAATGCCGGTCAATTCATCCATGGATTAGTGCATTTCATGCAAGCCAGTATCGCCATGGTAATAGCTGTGGGATATATTTACTTTAATTCTTCATTATAAACAAAACCATCATGCACCTGAAGATCACCGGGAAATATATTGTGGCATTTATCGCACTCAATTTTATTATGGGTGAACTGCACGAACAGGCACATATCAATACCGGTTTTTTTATTTGCAGCTGCTATGGCCCCAGGGACTTTAATGTATGGAGTACCTGCGAAGACTGTCCGAATGCTTCATGGGCTTATATAGCAACGCTTGCGGGACCATTGTTTTCCTGCACCCTTATGTGGCTGGGGGCTTATTGGTTTTCCTGGTCAGCTAATGAGAACAAAAGAATGATCGGGTTCTCGCTGCTTTTTGCCAACCTGCCGTTTGCAAGGATCTTTACAGCTCTGGTGGGCGGCGGTGACGAAAAAATAGTGATCCAGTCTCTTATGAATGACAACAGCAATTCTTTTACCAGCAGGATCATTGCATCCATTATTGTTATACTGGTCTGTTTACCCCCAATGATAATTGCAGGCAGACAAATATGGAATAAGAACAAGTGGTTTATCGTGGTTGGCTTTTCCGTCGTGCCATTAATATATGGCATGTTGTACCAGCGCATGTTCTTAAACCGGTTGTTAAAGAACGACGTCTTATCAGCAACACATATCTTAGGAACGCCCGATCTTGTACTATTGCATTTTTGCCTGGTGCTCGCGATCCTGTTCGTATTCCAAAAAGGAATTTTTGAGTTAGGTGCTAACCAACGCTGAGTGTCCGGGTTCTCTCCGGGCAATGGAGACCGATCTTGCTTCAGCACATTTCAAAGCCCTTTCAGCCTGTAACATATGCCGGTTTAGATGTGCAATAAAGAACAGGAATACGTCTCCCAATTTTAGTTTTATGAATGGCGAAATAGAAATGGGGACTTTTGCATTATTGATGTCAATATCCCGTGCATCTGTTAAAAGTCTGCCCAGTAACTCCAACTGGCTGATAAATTCGTTGAGTCCTTCCACAGCATTTAATGCTAATGAAGGCTGATGATCTTTTGGAGATCTCATCTTCTTTTTTGGCCTGCCATCATTTCCCGGCAGCATTATCTTATAAAAATAATTACCTAAC
This sequence comes from Ferruginibacter sp., assembly GCA_035318685.1. GTDB lineage: Bacteria > Bacteroidota > Bacteroidia > Chitinophagales > Chitinophagaceae > Ferruginibacter. Next base: position 9,893 of record DATHEH010000195.1, on the reverse strand, counting down.
CACCCGCTTTTGAAATAAACGGCAGCCTTAGGTTTCCCTGGTCTGTTGATAGCTTTTTCTATGGCCGGCAGATAGTATCGGCCATAACTGTTTAAATGTTCCAGGCATTGCGCAGCGCTCCATTGACCCGGGCCGGGTTGAGTTGTCATTTGATGACCAGGTATGCGTTGCCATTCAATGATGGCCTTGCTGATGTTCTTTTCTGTTTGTTGATAAAGATCATCTAATAGCTGTGATGAAAGGTATTTCATGATGCTCAATTTTTAGAATGTAAAAATGGATCATCATTGCAATTATATTCTTGGCAAATACCAAGATTTTTGATCTATATCTTCACTTTGGCCAGGAGCTTACTAAAGTTGGTTGCGTCAATACCCATGTAGTTGGCAATGTATTTATGCGGAATGAGGTTCAGCAGGTGGGGACTGCGTTTGAGCAATGTTTTAAATTTCTCTTCTGCGGTAAAGCATTGTATCTCGATCATGCGTTCCAGCACACCGGCAAATGCAATATTAGAAAATATGCGAACCATGCGCTCAATACCATGATGCTGTTTCATTAATTCATCCACCTGTTGAAAACTCGTTTTAAGGAATACAGATGGTGTTAGTGTTTCGGCAAAGAACCTGGAAGGCGTTTGTGTAAGAAAACTGTCTGCTACACCGCTAAATGAAGGCGCATAAGTAAATACTATTGTTGCCTCCCTGTCCATCTCATCATGATAATATACCCGCTGGATACCTTCTGTGGTAAAATAAAGATTTCGCTCCGTATCGCCGGCCCTGGTGAGTATGGTCTTTCTTTTTGCTTTAAAAGGTTCCCACACTGACAAGAATATTTCCACTTCTTCTTTTGAAAGCGGGTAAATATTTGAAATGAATTTTTCTAATATCAGGAGATCTGTCATCTTAAGTCTGCATGTGTTGCACTAAATTATGATTTCTTTATTTCGTTCCAAAAACTGCCCCAATAAGCAAACTTATGAAACCGCTGATATTTGCGATCTGCCTGTACCGGAAAATGTTGAGCCATTTTGTTCGGTAAGTTGCCCAGTCGGCGGGATAATTATCTGCCGACCATCCATTGATAAGGCTGTTGATGGGAACATTTCCTTTCACTGCAAATAAAGTATCGGCAACCAATGCAACAAAAGCAATGGCCGCGGTAATGAACAACAGGCTGCCGGGATCTTTTATTGTGCTGATCACAAGCAAGAGGTTGGTCAATAATGCTGCATAGATCACCCATTTAAAATTAGCCATGAAACCGGCATCAAGTAATTTTCTCAGTTCGATATAGGAACCGGCCTGCATACTGTTCTGCACATTTTTTAACACAATGATGTACATGTAAGATTGGCCAACAATGATACTATAAGCTACCAGTGTTAAAAGCAGTAAGATCTTGGTTTGCATCTCTTTTAATTTTACAATGACAAATATGCTAAAAAGAACAGTTGGTTTCCTCACCACCAGGCATGAACTGGCCAAAAACCCGCTCGGGTTGTAAGAACGGGAAAGAAAATCCGGGTATCCGCAAATAATCCCTTTTCTGTTTTTATATTTGGGTACCGGTATGCAAAATAAGATATCAAAACTTCTTGCGTTAGCGTTGGTCTGCCTTTTTTGTTGCAGTGCATTCGCCCAGCCACAAAAAAAATATTTGTTTGCCCGCTACGGCAAAGTAAACGGGCTGGTGTCTGATCTTTGTTTTTCTGTGGTGCAGGATAAGCAGGGATACATTTGGGTGGCAACCGATCATGGCCTTCAGCGATTTGATGGCAAGCGTTTTATCACTTTTCGTCGTGATGAAAATGACCCTGCCTCTCTCCCTTCCAATTTAATGGGTGCACTTCACCTCGATAAAAAAGACAGGCTTTGGATACTTTTCTTTGGCAAGGAAATAGGTTATTTGAACACGGCTACTTTCAGGTATACTCCCGTTAAGCTTGTCATACCCGATGAATTCCGGAAAAGTAATATGCAGGAATTCCTGGAGGATCCCGATGGCACCCTTCACGTTGCCGTGCTGGGTTACGGTGTTACCACATTCAATGAGAAAAAAAATGAGTTCTCCGCGGCACACAATGTATTAAGATTGAAAGACGGCTCCAACCCCATGGAAATAAATGCCACAAAAAATAAAGCTGAATACCTGGTAACAACCAAAACGGGTTTTGAAATGTACAATGGCCTCACTAAAAAATGGACGGCTCACAATGAAAGTGGACTATTGAAGAATATGAACCGGGCACTCACTGAAGGAAGAGCGTATGGACCGGGACATATCTTTACCGACCGCAAGAACCGTATTTGGGCTGATGTTTGGCTTGACGGAAAAAAAGAAGCCGGTCCAGCAGTATATGCGTATCACCTGGATGACAGCAGCTGGCACGATCATAAAAAAAGTGTTGACCAGGCTTCCAGTGCTTACCACTCCATAAACGGCTTTTTGGAACAAAAGGACGGTACTATCTGGGTCCACGGTACCGCATTATTGGCAAGGTTCAACGAAGAGAAACAAACATTTGAGGATATCCGGAACGAGTCGCTTAAACTCAATGGTATTGAGATGGAAACCATTTTTGAACTCTTTGAAGATAAAGATAGCAATATCTGGATATCCAGCACCAACGGTTTATACATGTTCAACCCGGGGAAACAGGTATTCAGTAACCTGCCCAACCGTCGTAAAAATGATAAATTTGTTGCTACTAACAGTAACACTACAGATGCTGTGCTTCAGTCCAGGTCCGGCATCATTTACAGCGCCGCCTGGGGTGCCGGGCTCTTTTCATTTGACAGCAGTTTCAATATGATAAGCAACTCCATTATCCCGGTGATCAAGGATAATTATGGCCGGTCGATATGGGATATGCACGAAAGGGCAAACGGCGAGATGTGGCTTTCGATGCAGGGTGGCAGTGTGCGGATATACAGTGCAAAGACCAACAAAACAAAGGAGTTAAAATTAGCTGTTTTTGAAACCCGGACAGTGAGGCAGGTCATTGAAGACAGCCTTGGCAATATCTGGATGGGAACGCAATACGGGCTGGTCATTAAATGTGCGAATGCCAACTGGCAGGACACTTCATCTTTTAAGGTTGTTCATAGTTTAAAAGGACGTATAACAAAACTGGTAGCAGACAGTAAGGGCTTTGTTTGGGTATGTACCGACCGTTATGGATTATATAAACTGAATGCCCGTGATGGAAAGATCGTTGCTCATTATGATGATGAGGGACCTCCCGGCCAGCGATTAAAGATACAGGGAGCTAATGATATAGTAGAGTTTAATGACAGCATTATGTTGATCGCAAGCGGCGAGTTGAATGTTTTAAACCTCAACACAAACAAGATCACATTTGTACAAACGAGCAAGCGTGTTGAAAACAATGCGCTGGCCACGATCATAAAGGACAGGCAGGGCTATATCTGGCTGGCTTTTTCTGACGGGCTATGCCGTATGGAGTATAACAAAAACATCTTCCTCTATTTCGGACCCGAAGATGGCATACTCAATAACCACTTCGCCATAAATGCATCCACTATACTAAATGACGGAAGAATATTAATTGGAACTTCGAGTGACCTTTTATTATTCGATCCTGCAAAAATAAACCCGCCAAAGAAGGCAGCGCATGTAAATATCTCTGGCTTCAAACTTGCCGACAAGGAACTGCTCGTTGATTCGCTGCTCCAGTTAAAGAAGATCACGCTCCCTTATAATAACAATTCTTTTACCATCGACCTGACCACTTTCAATTACCAGAATGATTTTGCGATAATGTATATGCTTGAAGGCGTTGATAAAAAATGGCTGGTTGCCGACGACAATAAGATCACCTACACAAGGCTCCCACCCGGCAACTATATTTTTAAAACAAAAAGCATTTCCGCAACAGGTGATGAATCAATTCCCAGCCAGGTGCTTATTGATATCGTTCCCCCATTCTGGAATACCTGGTGGTTCTATGGATTACTGATCCTGAGCGGCCTGGCAGTGTTTTACCTGACAGACAGGGAAAGGCTTTTAAGGATAAGGGCCACACAAAAATTAAGAACAGATATTGCCATGAGTCTTCATCATGAAGTAAATACAGAACTCAACAACATTAACCTGTTGGGTGAAATGGCGAGGATGAAAGTTGACAAGGATATTGCAAGATCAAAAGACCTGATAGAGCAGATCAGTGAAAAAAGCAATGACATGATGATCGCAATGGATGATATGCTTTGGGTGATCGATCCTGCTAACGACAGTATGGAGAAAACATTGCTGCGCATGTCGGAGTTCATTGATTCGTTGCGCAACCGCCACGAAGCGGATATCATCATGCAGGTAGAAGAAAAAGTAAAGAACCTGAAACTTGATATGAAATTAAGGCATGGCTTCTTTATCATTTTCAAAACCGCTTTAAGATGCACGGTACAATATTCAGGGGCGCGGGAAACGCTGGTAAATATCGACTTGCAGAAGAACAGCCTTTCTCTTAAAATGCTGAGTTCTGCCGGACTTAAAGAAGCTGATACTGCTATCAGCAAATACCTGGGTGAAATGAAGACCCATGCAGAGAATATAAATGCCGAGCTGGATATACAAACTGATAAGTACGAAACCAATATTGTATTAACAATGCCCGTGAAGTAGTGGTCTGACACCCTCGCCTGGCCATCTTTAATTTTTACTACGGGTCACAGAACTACGGATCATTTTTGCCGGGAAGAATGGAAGACGTCTTATCGCCTTACCGGCAAATATTATTCTTTGTGTCCCTGTGGGTCTTTGTGCTTAAATATTATTTACCCATCCACTTCTTAAAATCAGTAACCTTCTCCCTGCTCACCAATGCCTCTTTATCAACCGCGGGCTTTAAGGTTAAGATGAGGCGGTTGCCAAAATAATCATGTATCTGTTCCACACTGTTGATAGAAACGTAAAAAGAACGGCTGATGCGGAAATATTTCTCGGGGTCAAGCATCTCGTCTATCTCATCCATGGTATAATCCACCACGTATTTTTTATTGTCGTGTGTTTTAAAAAAGTTCAGCCGGCCATCGCTGTAGAAATAAGCAATATCCTCTATTTCGATGGATACCAGCTTTTGCACGTTCTTCACCAAAAAGCGTTTGCGGAATTCTTTCGGCTGTAGTTTTTGTTGCAATTCCTTTACCAACACATCCATATTGATCGGCGAACCCCCGTTGCTGGAAGCAAACATCTTTTTGTATTTATCCAGTGCAGCGGTAAGGTCTTCCTTTTGTATGGGTTTTAAGAGGTAATCGACGCTGTTCACTTTAAACGCCTTCAATGCATATTCATCATAGGATGTTGTAAAAATAACAGGGCTTTTAACTTCAACCTGGTTGAATATCCCGAAGCTCTGCCCATCCAGCAACTCAATATCCATTAATATCAGGTCGGGTGCATCGTTGTTCTCCAGCCACTCCACTGAAGAAGCAATGGAATCCGTATTTGCGATCACTTCAATATCCTTGTCCACGCTGATCAGCATCTTGTGTAATTTTTTAACGGCCAGTTCCTCGTCTTCTACAATTAAAATTTTCATGATCTTGAGTTTTGATTTTATAATTTAATACCTGAACCACATAGCAACATAGGTATCATAGCTGTATTCCTAATGTTTTCTATGCTTCTATGTGGTTCAAATAGGTGCTCCATTTTTCACCATTAATTTTTCCCAGATGAGCGGCAATACCGCGGTGAAGTTCTTCCCGTCATTCATCACCTGGAAGCCATGCTGGTTAAGCAATTCATACTTCAGTCGGATATTCTTCAGCCCTACCTCACCCGATGGCGCCTTTTGTTTTCTTTGCTGGATATTATTATTAACGACCAGCTTATTACCTACCGTGGTGAACACTTCGATCTGCAACGGGTAATTCTTTGAAAGCGCATTGTGCTTTACTGCGTTCTCAACCAGCATTTGCAAACTCAGCGAGGGCAAAAGATAATCGTCATACCTTTTATCAATGTCGAGGTGCAAATGTACAGCCTCCCCATGCCGTGTTTTTAATAATTCAAAATATGACCTTATGAATTGTATCTCGTTCTTTACCGTACTCATGCCGTCCTCATTATTGCGTAAAAGATAACGGTAAACCTTGCTAAGCTCATTTAAAAATATTTCCGCTTTCTTCCTGTCCTCGGTAATCAAAGAAGATAATGTATTAAAGCAGTTGAATAAAAAATGCGGGTTCACCTGGCTCTTCAGCATATCGAATTCACTCTGCAATCCGAGGTGAGTGTACTTTTCATTTTCTGTAAGACTCTCCTTCCATTGCTTGAAAATATAATCACCTTCCCATATGATCATGGCGATAAGCGTGATGCCGAGCGCTATGCCCATGCATATCCAGAACTGTGCAGTGGTCACATATACGCCTTCAATCTGCATCTGCATGATGGTGCTGGTGAAGATGCTTACTGAAGCCAGGATTATTATCACCTGCTTAATGATCAATGCTATGATGCGTTTTATCGTATCGCGGTAAGCAAAAAAAGTATTGTGAATATATCTTGTCAATATAACGTCTATGTACCAGATGCCCAGGCCTACCGACATGATGAATGCAAATCCATATAACCAGAGTTTAGGTTCGGTGTACCAATTACGGCCAAGCAGCACAAAGCAGCACCCGATCGCTATGAAGGGCATTAGTACGAGGAAACTAACGAACTCTATCCTGTTTGGCTTTACCAGTTTCATTCTTTTTATTTACAATCATATATTAACGGCACCTTTACGGTAAATACCGAATCTCCCCTGCCGATCTCTATCCTCTCTGTACAAAGCAATTTATATTTTTCCATAAGGTTTGAAATCCCTTCAATGCTTGCAGATACCGCAGTTTGCTTCACCTGCATATTATTTTGCACCAGCAGGTTCCCGCTCTTATCAATGCTTAATGAAAATTTCAGCGGGCTGTCCTTTAAAAGTACATTGCTGTTAACGCTGTATTCAAAAATGGTTTGCAACAATAAAGGTGAAACAAATTTATGTGCCTGCGATTCGTCGATGTCTATCTTAAGGTCAACATTATCACCATACCTCACTTTTAATAAATAATAATAGGATTCAATGAACTGCAATTCTGTTTCAAGGGTTACCAGTTTTTCTTCATGGCTCCTCAACAGGTAGCGGTAGACCTTGGTAAGCTCATTAAGGAATTTCTCCGCTTTCTCGGGGTCATCACTTATCAGGCTTGACAGGGAATTGAGGCTGTTGAACAAAAAATGTGGATTCACCTGGCTCCTTAATCCCAGCAACTGGCTTTGCGTGTAGGTTGTTTTTAACTGCTCGGTCTCGGTAAGTGTTGTCTTCCATTTTTCAAAGCTGTCAAAACCTTCATGTACCATCGTCAGCAGGATATTTACGAGGAAGCCTACCGCCAGGGTCCAGTAGTACCGGGTCTCATTGATCTCGTAGCCGAATAAGTTAAAATGATCATAGCCACGGAAGAAAAGCGTCATTACAAGTGCCTGTATAATGGCGATCAGGGCGATCGTAATACCCAGCCTCCTTATCAGCTCTTTATTGGATGGGAGGCGCTCCCTTACCCTTACGGCGATCCAGGTAAAAACAAACCAGGTAATGGTCATGATGACCAGCACGATGAGTCCCGAAAGAAAGAATACCCTGGGCTCAGTGAAAAAACGTTTCCCGAATAAAAGGCTGTTGATCAATATGACGATCAGGGGCATATTGATAGCCAGTATCTGCAGGTCCTTCTTCGTATATTGGGGTAATAGCATTTTTTATAATGGTTCTTTACTTTTTGCAGCCTGCTTTATCTTCGGGATCAGCCACATTACAATTTACAATCTTTTTTATTTCGGTCATATCCTTTACTTAATGAGCAGGCTTTACCCCTGTATGAGTTGAGGAAAACCGCGTATGAATTGTTATTAATCCTGTTTCAATTGCCCGTAAAAATAAAGATCCCCCTTAAAGAGAGATCTTTATCCGTCATCCTCTTTCATGGCCTTAAAGAGCTGAGAACGGCTTAGCCGCAGGTACAATATTGCTTACCGGTTTTGTTGACTTTAAAAAAGCGAAGATCGACCGGATATCATCATCTGTCATATTCTTATAAACGAACCAGGGCATGGGTGGTAAAAGGTCACGGCTTCCGTCGAGGCCCTTGAACTTGCCCTCACGCAATACCTTGAAGAATTGTTTTTCGGTCCAGTTGCCGATACCCGTTTCATCACTGCTGATATTGCCTGCAAAGGACATTCCCCATGGACCTACCGAATTGGTAAGATCCGGGCCAAGCATTATCCAGCCATTCTTTACCGTATTGGTATCAACCTTTAACAATGGCCTGCTTGAAGGATAGCCGCCAAAGCGCAGTTCAGGGATGATCTCTGGTCCATGTTCGCCCATTTTTTTGGGTGAGTGGCAATCGTCGCAACCAATGGCATTCACCAGGTATGAACCACGTTTTATCAAACTGTCATTGCTGATGGTTGCAGTTGCAGTTTTAGCAGGTTCGTTGTTGTTGCAGGATACAACTGTAATGGTAACAGTGGCTGTGATAAGCGCCAGGGAAAAAATTGTTTTACGCATGATCTATAAGTTTTTATTTTAGTACAAGGTAGAAATGGGATGATGCGATGACAACGGGGTTTGGGATGAACTGTGTAAAGGGGTGGATGAATTGGAAGCTAAAAGGCAAAAAAAGAAAAGGATAAAAAAAAGTCTCATCACAATCCTTTTCTCCTCCTTTAATATTTCATATTTGTTGCTTAATTTTTCTTCAGAACTCTTTCTCCTCTTTCGCTCTTTCAACTCTTAGCAATATCTTCTTCCCTTACTTTTCCTCTATTATCTTCACCGGCTTCAATGTTCTCAAATATTTATAGATCGCTTTCAACTCGTCATCATCCATGCCTTTAAATGAGGTCCAGTGCATGGGTGAGTGGGGAATAACTTTGCCCATACGGAAACGGTTGATAAATGCCTCCTGTGTCCACTCATAGATACGGCCTGTGGGATCCGGTGTTAAATTAGGTGGCGTTAATGGCGATAATCCATTTTCTTCCATCGGCACACCGCCGGCAAATGGCTCACCAACAAAGGCTCCGGATATATCACGTTTTGTATGACAGCCCTTGCAATCCGCAACATAAGTGGCGAGGTATTTTCCATATTCAGCAGTAGAATCTTTTTTTACAGAATCAGGTATTGGGCCATTTGGCCCTACGGGCTTGACCATGAATGCTTTTACCAGGTTACCCAAAACATTCAGGTTGTGTTCGGGCACTTTGTACCTGACCGGCTTTTGTACACGCAGGTACGAGATAATGGCCGTCATATCCTCTTTACTCACGTTATGAAAGGGCATAAAATCATAAACGACTGTTCCGTCAGGTTTAACGCCATGGTATAAGACCCTCGCGATTTCGGCATCTGTTAAATTCCCAATGCCGGTTTCTTTATCGGGCGTAATATTTTTAGCATATAGTTTACCTACCGGAAAATCAAACAAGCGGCCTCCTGTTAATGGCAGGTCTTCTTTGGTAAGGTCAAAGGAATCAATATTCCTGTCAGGACCGCTGTGACAACCCACACAATGCGGCACGTTATAAACAAGATGCCTTCCCCTGGCAATGACTGCGGTATCGGCTGATGCCCTGATATCAGGGTATGGTGCATCGTATTTTAAATTTTGCCTGGATGCGGCAATGATACTGATGCCTGCAATTACTACGAGCAGTATCATGCCTGTCCATTTGAGTATTTTTTTAAAACGTTTCATTTTGTCTGAACTGTGATTTGCTTGATTGAATGATAAGTATGATTCTTTCTTTGTGGTAAAATATTTTATATCTTTTTGATCACCACCTCATCAGCACAACCCTCCAGT
>DATHEH010000194.1:0-4909 GCA_035318685.1 Ferruginibacter sp. | reverse complement strand
AAGGTCACCCGGCTTTTCAATTACAGGTCCGCTGGTTTCCTTTATGTTTACCCCCAATTCATTTGCAACGATCCTCGATAAAGTTGTCTTTCCCAGTCCAGGCGGCCCGTGAAATAAAATATGATCAAGCGCTTCGCCCCGTATCTTGGCCGCCTTAATAAAGATGGTAATATTCTCAATGATCTGGGCCTGGCCCGAAAAGTCATTAATGACCGATGGCCTGATGGTATTTTCAAACTCCTTATCAGCAGGATTTAAGTATTCTGCTTCATTATTCAGGTTGGGATTGGCCATGGATGTTTTTTGTCAACCCGGTAGCTATCGGGTTTGTAAAACTAATCATTAATCGCTAAAAAATATTTTAAGGATAGGATGACTACGATATATCACACTAATCTGTTTATGTTAATGTATAAACCAGCCGATGATGTTGCAGACCAGCCACGCCTGTCCAGGTTATTAGGAAAATGATACAGGTATGACAATAGCGGTGTTAGTGTTACTGGTATTAACCTCCCACCCCACCATTTCACCATTAATCAAAACAGCAATTAATTTCACTATATTGAGCGGTATTTTTGAGCTTATGCGTAAAACAAACATTAGATATTGGTTGTGCCAGATAACCGGGTGGGGTGTTTGGGGACTGATCATTCTTTACTTCAATTTTGTCGTTTTTGGCGACAGGCTAAAAGAACAGGGTGGCGAGAAGGAAAACCTTATCAGTCTTGCTATCTTTCTTGCAGTAGGTATATTAATCACACATATTCTCCGGCTGATCCTGAAAAGGATGAACTGGATGAAATTCTCCTTTAATAAGATCGCATTGATGTTCATCATTGCGGTGGGAGCGACGGGTACGGTATTATTCTATGGCGGCAATTTTATCGAATACCGCTCGGGTTATTCTTACGATAAATACGTGATCAATAAAAGATGGGACAAGGCAAGGAAAATGGAAGACCAGTACGGCCTCTCCACACTGGCCTATTATAAAGATCCAGCACTTGTTAAAGACAGCAGCATAAAAAAAGGCATCTCGGAAATAAGAAAGACAACAGGCTGGTACCGTAATAAAAAAGGTGAATGGGTGCATGAGGCCAAAACCGACCTGGTGGGTATTTACTATAACCTGCTGCTGATCGCCATCTGGATGCTCATCTATATCGTGTATCATTATGTTGAAAAGAACAGGAGAGATCAGCTCGACAGGCTGAAACTCGAATCTACAGTAAAGGAACTCGAATTAAAAACCATTAAATCACACATCAACCCGCACTTTATCTTTAATTCTTTGAACAGTATCCGTGCCCTCGTGGATGAGAACCCAACAAGAGCACGCAGGGCCATCACGGAATTAAGTAATATCCTGCGGAGCAGTATGCAGGCAGAGAAATCGGAAACGGTACCGCTGGAAAAAGAGCTGGATATTGTAAAGGATTACCTGGCCCTTGAGCAAATGCGTTTTGAAGAAAGGCTTAAAATTGAAATGGATATTGATCAGGATACTTTAGGCGAGCCTGTACCACCCATGATGCTGCAAACCCTGGTGGAGAATTCTATAAAGCACGGTATAAGCAAGCTTGTAAACGGGGGTGTTGTGCGCATCGTTGCTGATTTTAAGGATAATCACCTGGAATTATCGGTTCAAAACACGGGGCAATTGAATGGCAATATGAATGGGGATGGTTTTGGCATTAAAAGCACGCAGGACAGGTTAAACCTGATGTACCAGGGCAAGGCTGTTTTCCAGATAAAGAATCTTAATGACACGATGGTGGAATCAAAGGTTTCTTTTCCTGTAATTGTATAAAATAATTTTTAACTCAAAAATTTTTAAATATGCAGAAGGCTGTCATAATTGATGATGAAAGATTAGCGAGGAATGAATTAAAAAAACTGCTTTTGGATTTTCCCGAAATTGAAGTTGTTGGCGAAGCCGCCAATGCTGCAGAAGGGCTGGAAAAGATAGAGAACCTCTCTCCCGACCTTATTTTTTTGGACATACAAATGCCCGGCAAAACAGGTTTTGATATGCTGACAGAGCTTGACAGCGCACCGCATGTGATCTTTACTACTGCCTACGATGAATATGCATTAAAGGCTTTTGAAGTAAATGCACTTGATTATTTAATGAAGCCCGTTGAGCCAAAACGCCTTGCTGATGCCATACAAAAGTTGCAATTGGCGGATGAAAAAGAAATGGCTGCAACCATGGCAGGGATCAACCGGGGTATTTTAACCGAGGCCGACCAGGTATTTGTAAAAGATGGCGAGCGTTGCTGGTTCGTAAAACTTGGTGAGGTTCGTTTGTTTGAAAGCGTGGGCAACTATGCAAAGGTTTTCTTCGGAACATACAAGCCACTCATCTTAAAATCACTTAATGCTTTGGAAGAAAGACTTGATGAAAAAGTTTTTTTCAGGGCCAACCGTAAACATATCGTTAACCTGCGCATGATCGAAAAGATAGAGCCCTACTTTAATGGTGGCCTTTTACTGGAGCTGCACGGTGGTGAAAAAGTAGAGGTAAGCAGGCGGCAGGCGGTTAAGTTTAAAGAGATGATGAGCCTGTAAAACCTATAAGGTTTATCAACCCTGTATAAAACATTTTAAACTCTTTATCAAACCTTATAGGTTTAAGTTTTAAAAATTAAAAATGAAGAAAATACTTTTAACGTTTACAGCAGGCCTTATATGCCTGCTTTCTTTTTCCCAGAAAATAAATAAAATAATAAATGCCAAAGAAGTAGAGCGTATCGAAAAGATACTTTCTGCCGATGATATGCAGGGCAGGAAAACCTTTTCACCCGGCATTGATAAGGCCGCGGAATTTATTGCAGCGGAATTCGCAAAAAATAAATTGGGTTTCTTTGGCGACAATAAAAGCTATTTCCAGGAGATCATTATGACAAAAGCAAAGCCCCTGGAAATTAGCGGCACATTGGATGCTGAAGCACTTAATGCAAATAATGTAGCAGCCAACAGTACCTCGGCCAACCTGCACATTACTTCGCTGAATGACTATGAAGTGGTGAGGGTAAAAAAAGAAGATGATTTCAATAAAACCGTCTTCCCTTTATTTGATAAGGATAAGAATTTAATAATACTGGTGGATACAGCCCATACAAGGCGTTTTAAAAGTATGCAGCGTTTCACCGGCAATGCAAAATTTACTTCTGCTGTTTCGCAGATATTTATTTTAACGGCCAACCTAAATCCTGCTTCCTTACACCTGCACATAAAAAACGAACTGACCGAACAGCAATTGAAAAATGTTGTTGGCATTATCCCTGGTAAGTCTAAGAAAGATGAATACGTGGTATTCAGTGCACACTATGATCACCTGGGCATTGGCAAACCGGATAAGGACCAGGACAGCATTTATAATGGTGCTAATGATGATGCCGCAGGTACAACAGCAGTGATGATGCTGGCAAAATATTTCAGCGCTGCAAAGAACAATGAGCGCACCCTCGTTTTTGCTGCCTTTACTGCAGAAGAGATCGGGGGCTATGGCAGTCGCTACTTCAGCAAACAACTGAACCCCGAGAAAGTGATGGCCATGTTCAATATTGAAATGATCGGCACGGAAAGCAAGTGGGGTACCAATAGCGCCTACATCACCGGTTATGAAAAAAGTGACATGGGCAAAATATTACAGGCTAACCTGTCGGATTCAAAATTTCGTTTTGAACCTGATCCTTATCCAAAACAAAATTTATTTTACCGCAGCGATAATGCCACCCTTGCTGCATTGGGCGTACCCGCACATACCATCTCCACTTCAAAAATGGAGGAAGCACCGAATAATGAACCAAATTATCACAGGCAAAGCGATGAGATCGAAACACTGGATATGAATAATATGGCGGAGATCATTAAGGCCATTGCATTGAGCAGTAAGACCATTATAAGCGGGAAAGATACGCCAACCAGGGTGGAGAAGCAGAAGTAGGTACCATTGGAAGAATTTATAACCCTAACCCGTTGGTTTAGAATAGGGGTAATTTTATTATTATAGCATAGATTTACGTGTTATGTACATGCTATGAAACAGTAGCCGATTGTATTGTCGGAGTCCTTCAACCCGCGTTTTAATAATTGTTGACAAGGACGGCACATGGGAGTATAATTTTATAGTATATTCATTTTCAATAGCATTCTTAAATTGTTGCCGGATAGCCCAACAGTAACCTGCGGCCTATTTAAGAGTTGCCTGCAATTTTTTTAAACCCTGCAATTATGAAAAAACATTTTTTCTTAACCTTTTTTTCAATTACGTTTTTCTTAATTGGTAAAAGTCAAAATAAAACGTTGGAATATGGCGTGCATGCCGGGCCGAATCTTAATTCTGTGCATGGAACAGCATTCAATAAACACTATAAACATTCTTTATTTGGGTTTAATGTGGGTGGACATATCAAGCTAAACACTTCAAAAAGATTTGGGATAAAAGCCATTTTACAATATGAGCAAAATGGGTGGGCTTATCGCTCTTTGACGTTCCAAAATAATTTCGGCACAACACTTGGAAAGGGAGATGTATTATTTAAGTTAAATTATCTAACCCTCCCTGTTTTAGCAGAATATTCCTTTGGAAGTAAAATAACAATTAATATAAGTGCAGGGGTATTTTTTGGCGTTCTATTAAATAATCAGATCATTACTAAAATAAAGGAGCCCGAGCCACCTAATGAGCGTACCACAACAAAAAGTAAATCTGATTATCGTAAGTCTGCAAATTCTGGTATTTCCTTTGGGTGTGGCGTGCAAGTCCCTTTTTCTCCTAAATTAAAAATAGCCGTTAACGTCCATGATAATTATGGGCTTCTTAATATCAATAAATCCACAGGATCATCTACTAACACTACTATAAAAACAAATTCACTTTCGCTCGCGTTTGGGATTA
>DATHEH010000193.1:0-14894 GCA_035318685.1 Ferruginibacter sp. | reverse complement strand
CTCCAACAACCATTACTGCTATTACAAATGTTTACCAGCAATATGCAGCAGGAAAAGATCCCGGACTACACCCGTTCACAAAATATTTTGAAGAGTTGCAGATCGGCGACCAGGTGATCACTGACAAAAGACTCATCACGTCAGAAGATATTGACCGCTTTGCGGACCTGAGCGGTGATCATTTTTATGCGCATATTAAAACGACAGACTTTAACGGAACCATGTTTGAGCAGCAGGTAGCGCATGGCTATTTTATAATGAGCCTTGCAGCAGGTTTGTTTGTTGACAGCTACGATAAGAACCCGGTACTTTTAAACTATGGGATCGATGAACTACGTTTTACAAAACCTGTTTACCCGGGATCAGAAATTCACATCCGCTTTACCTGTAAAGAAAAATTGCCCAATGACAAACGTATTGTTGAAAAGCCCGAAGACCTTAAAAGGGGCGATGATATTGATAAGGGAATCGT
The DNA here is from genome assembly GCA_035318685.1 of Ferruginibacter sp. Lineage (GTDB taxonomy): Bacteria > Bacteroidota > Bacteroidia > Chitinophagales > Chitinophagaceae > Ferruginibacter. The sequence goes on along the minus strand of DATHEH010000193.1, from coordinate 14,422 downwards.
AAAATGGCTGGTAGAAATGATCGATGAAACAGGAGAAATAACCGGGGTGGCAACTATTTTAACGATGGTAGCAAAAAAGAAGAATTAAGTCTATAAATTTATAATCCGAAATAAATTTTTATGAGCAACGAGGCATACGTAAGTTCCCATATCGAACACGGCATTAATACCATCGAATTCTTTCACCCGCAAAGCAACAGTTTACCGGGCAGGATACTTGATGACCTGGCAAAGGAGATCCATTTTGCAGGAACGCATGAGGAAACAAAAGTGATCATTTTGAAAAGTGGTGGGGACAGAACTTTTTGCTCAGGCGCAAGTTTTGATGAACTGGTTGCAATAAGAACAGAAGCAGAAGGATTAAAATTCTTCAAAGGCTTTGCGAATGTCATCAACGCAATGCGCAAATGCCCCAAATTCATCATTGGCAGGATACAGGGAAAATGTGTAGGTGGCGGCGTTGGTCTTGCCAGTGCGGTTGATTATGCCATTGCAACAAATAAAGCAGATATAAAATTGAGTGAGTTGGCTGTTGGTATCGGTCCCTTTGTAGTGGGCCCTGCAGTGGAAAGAAAGATCGGGACAGCAGCATTCAGTGCACTGGCAATTGATGCCACAACATGGCGCAACTGTGAATGGGCAAGAAAAAAAGGCTTGTTTGCCGAAATGCACGAGAATATTGAGAACATGGATGAATCTGTTTACCGGCTTGCCAATACCCTGGCGCATTCCAATCCACAGGCAATGTCTGAAATGAAAAAAATATTTTGGAAAGGAACAGAACACTGGGATGAGCTGCTGAAGGAAAGAGCAGCTATAAGCGGCAGGCTTGTATTAAATGAATTTACAACGAAGGCCATTGAAAGATTTAAAATGAAAAGCTAATATTTTTGTTTATCTCTTGATTAAAAAACTGAAAAGCCTTAGATTTGCAATTCTTAAAATGAAGGGCAACAGGAAAACATATAGTATTTATCAAAAGGGGTCTGCAATCTTTATGATCCTGGCCTTATGCTGGCTCACTGTAAGCACACCCTTTGTTTATAACCACCAGCAGGAGCTGGCCAAGCAGGAGAAAGCCTCAAATACCCAATCACCACTTACAGAGGAAGAAGCGAATCCCCTAAACAGCGCTACAGAAGAGAAGACCCCGAATGCAGGCAACTCCATTTCAGAAGAATATATACACGACCATCATGCCATGGATAATTTATTACCCGGGGCATCGCCATATAATAAATGTCACAATGATGACACTTACCACGCCTATCATGGCGAACTTCTTGTTCCTCCGCCTAATGGCATGATCTAGACCTCTCCCTTTACTTACAGCTTTTCAAAAGCCGTTCAATCATTTAGTACAGCAATGTTATTATTCCTGTTGACCAGTTATTGTTCTGGTCAGCGGGGACGTAGCAATTTGAAAAGCATATAAGATTTTTTATTGCCTGTGATATTACTCATCACCGGAAGGGGAAAGCATAATTACATCTAATCGAAATCTTAATTACATCTTTTATAAACAACAGATCACGATGAAATTTACTTTTAAATATTTAAAGAATGACCTGCCTTCCGGTCTTGTTGTCTTCCTGGTGGCATTACCACTTTGTCTCGGGATCTCTCTGGCTTCCGGCGCCCCGTTTTTCAGCGGTTTGATCTCCGGCATAATCGGGGGTATTGTGATCGGGTCATTAAGCAGTTCTAACCTTAGCGTTAGCGGCCCTGCTGCGGGGTTGGCTGCTCTGGTACTTGCGGCAATAACCAATATCGGCGCATTTGACCTTTTTCTTTGCGCTGTATTGATAGCAGGTATTTTACAAATGCTGATGAGCCTTGCCAGGTTGGGAGGCATTGCCAATTATTTTCCTTCCAGCGTTATTAAAGGTCTGTTAACCAGTATCGGCATATTGATAATTGCCAAACAGATCCCTCATGCTATAGGTTATGATAAAAATGCAAAAGGTATTTTAGTTGATTTTGAGAACGAGGACTGGCATGAGTTGCTCACACCGCTTCAACACATAAATACAGGGGCATTGATCATATGTGTTGTTTCTATTTTTATAATGCTTGTTTGGGAGAGGCCTTTTATAAAAAAGAAAGTAAAATTTATACCTGGTGCATTGGTAGCTGTTATAGCCGGTATTTTTATCAATGCGCTTTTCAAAACAGCAAACAGCCCCCTGATGGTGGAACCGGAGCACCTCGTACAAATTAAAGCAGCAGGCAGCGTTTCGGAATTCTTTGGCTTTTTTACGCTACCTGATTTTAATGGGTTTTTGAATAGTAAAGTAATTGTAACGGGTATCATGATCGCGATCATCGCTTCATTGGAATCGCTTTTATGTATTGAAGCAATTGACAACCTTGATCCTGAAAGAAGGGTAACCAATACCAACCGTGAATTATTTGCGCAGGGAATTGGAAATACAGTATCCGGTCTTATCGGCGGATTACCCATCACAAGTGTGATCGTGCGCAGCAGCGCCAACCTCCACGCAGGCGCAAAAACAAAATTAGCAGCCATATTTCATGGCTTTTTGTTGTTGGTATGCGTTGTGAGCATACCCTACCTGCTCAACCTTATTCCGCTGTCTGCTTTGGCTGCCATCCTTTTACTAACGGGATACAAACTTTGTAAGGTGAGTGTTTTTTCAAACGTTATAAAAAATGGTAAATACCAGTATATTCCTTTTTTTGTTACAGTGCTGGTGATCATAAGTATTGACCTCCTGGGACTTTACCTGCCATTGAAAGGCGAGGGTTTATTAGTAGGCGTTGTTGCAGGATTGATAGCTGCATTCGGCGCCATACTTCACGGCAACCTGAAGAATTCTTACTTTTTCCATAAAGACAGACACCATGAAGGAGACATCATCAAGATACGCCTGTCGGAAGAAGTTTCTTTTTTGAACAAAGCCTCCATCAGGGAAACACTGGACCGCATGCCCGGGAATTCTACGGTTGTTATTGACGCCGCCCATACAGATTATATAGACTTTGATGTATTGGAATTAATTAAAGAATTCAGGGATATAAAGGCTCCGCTAAAGAACATTAAGTGTAGGCTGGACGGGTTCAAAGAGAAATACGGGATAGAAAATGAAACAAACGTACAATCTGTACATTAAAACAAACACAAGATGACAAAAACATTAAATGCAGAAATTCAAAAGACCATATCACCCAGGAAAGCCCTGGAAATCTTAAAAAAAGGCAATGACAGGTTTGTTAATAACTTAAAGGCAAACCGCAATTTATTGGAGCAGGTAAATGATACCAGCGATGGTCAATGGCCTTTCGCAACAATCCTTAGCTGTATAGACAGCCGCACTTCCGCGGAACTTATTTTTGACCTGGGGCTGGGAGATATTTTCAGTGTGCGTATCGCCGGTAATATCGTTAATACAGATATACTCGGAAGTATGGAATTCGGTTGCAAGATCGCGGGCTCTAAACTCATTGTTGTATTGGGACATACCCGTTGCGGAGCAGTAAAGGGTGCATGCGATCATGTTGAAATGGGAAATCTTACCGAGCTGTTATCAAAGCTGCAACCTGCAGTTTATGCGGAGAAGGAAACGACTGATGCAGATCAAAGAAAATCAGCCAACAGTAATTTTGTTGAAAATGTTTCTGCTATAAATGTCCGCCGTTCAGTAAAGAACATAATAGAACGCAGTTTTATTATTGAACAAATGGTGGAGAACGGTACGATAGGGGTGGTTGGAGCAATGTATAATGTTGAAACCGGCCATGTTGAATTTTATAACGACGTGGAATTTATCAGGGATGATAAAAATCCACACTTTAGCGTGGCGGAATTAAGACATTGATCTTCAGGAGAGCCGGACGACGAACCGGCTCCCTTTAAACAGAAATAATTCAAACTATGGGTAACAACAAAACATTCAATGAGACCAATGCGGTGCACGAATTAAAGCATTACCTGCCGTCGCAACAGGCATTAAAGGATTTTATTCATCATAATACCCTGCATGCATTTCAGCACATGAAATTTTATGATGCCATTTTTAAAGCATCCGGCATCTTTGGTTTCCAGGTTCATTTACAGTTACCCGAATACCGGGAAATGTATAAAACAGGAAGGATCAGGAAGGATATCCTTGAAATGGTCATTGCCAATAAAAAAGGTAAAGAAGCTGTCAGTGAATGGGAACAAAAATTATTAAGTGGTCAATATGATACGATCACCCGCCCAGGGATAGGACAGTTACGCAAACACTGGAAAGGAAATTACAAGCTGGACCTTGACAATAAAGTACACCCTACCCTGTTCCGTATCCTCTGTGCCTTCCTTGACCAGGGCATTGCAGTGGACAGCTTTCCCGTTGCCAACAGGAGTTTTATTGATAGCATGAAGATGCTGGAAAAGAACAGCAGCACCAGCTTTTTCAAAACAAAAGCCATCAAGCAAAAATTCCTGTCCGGCAATTATTCCATAACAGAACTATTAAAAACAATTGTAGGCAAAGAGGAGTATTTTGAGCAGTACCTCTTTGACCAGCAGTTTGCCCATCATGGGTGGAGCGGATTTGTTTCTGCAGTGGAAGATAACCCGCAGACCTTACTGGACAGGAAAATGATCACGCTGGAAGAATTGGTATCATTTGAATTGTTATTAGAGCTGGATACACTGAACCATGAGCTGGGCAATAGCTGGCAACCTTTGACCAGTACTATTGCGACACCCGCAACCGACCTGCTGGCCGATATTCCTAAAACAGCATTTGCGGCTGTGATCGAATTATGGCAGGATGCTTTTGAATGGAGTTATTACGATTCCGTTTTGAAAGGCATGCTCATTGCTACTCCCAAACCATTGTCAAAAGAAAAAACCTTCCAGGCAATATTCTGTATTGATGAAAGGGAAGACTCCATACGCAGGCATATTGAGGCCGTTGACAAAAACTGCGAAACATTTGGCGCTCCCGGTTTTTTTGGTGTTGAATTTTATTTCCAGCAGCAGGGCAGTAAATTCTATGATAAACTATGCCCGGCTCCCGTTACACCCAAATACCTTATCAAAGAATCTGATGCGAAGTCACCAGGGAAAGACGAGCTGCTTTATACCAAACACACGCATGGCTTTTTTACAGGCTTTGCATTAAGCATCACTTTCGGTTTTTGGGCTTTTTTTAAAACGGTGCTTAATTTGTTTAAACCAAAGATGAGCCCTGCTATTTCCAATGCATACGGGCATATGGATAATGCATCTGCTTTAACCATCGAAAATAAAAACACCGATGATGTAGAAAATGGATTGCAAATAGGATACACGCTTGATGAAATGACTGCAAGGGCAGAAGGATTTTTACGGGGTATCGGCATGATCAAAGACCTGGCGCCGGTTGTTTATATTGTTGCCCACGGCAGTAGCAGCGCCAATAATCCTCATCACGGTGCACACGATTGTGGCGCCTGTAGCGGGCGGCCCGGCGCAACCAATGCAAGGGTACTGGCCTATATTTTAAATCTTAAAAAAGTAAGGGAGATCCTGCAGTCAAGAGGGATCATGATACCCGGAACAACCCAGTTCATCGGCAGCATGCATGATACCGCCGCTGATGTAATAAGGTATTATGACGAAGATATCCTTACTCCCATCAACGCACCGCAACACTTATTGAACAAACAAAATTTTGAAACAGCCCTTAACCTGAATGCCAAGGAACGAAGCAGGAGATTTGCATCCATCGATACCAGGCAGGAACTGGAACAGGTACGCAAAGCCATTCACAACCGGTCAGTGTCTTTATTTGAACCGAGGCCGGAGCTTGGCCATGGTACCAATACTTTGGCCATCATTGGCCGAAGGCATATCACCAAAGGTTTATTTCTTGACCGCCGCGCTTTTTTAAACAGCTATGACCATACTACTGATGAAGACGGATCTGTTCTTTCTGCAGTAATGAAGCCGATAGGTTTGGTTTGCGGCGGTATAAACCTGGAATATTATTTCAGCAGGGTTGATAATATAAAAATGGGAGCCGGTACTAAACTTCCGCACAACGTGCTTGGCTTGTTTGGCGTAGCCAACAGCAGCGATGGCGATCTGCGCCCGGGCCTGCCCTGGCAGATGATAGAAGTGCATGACCCCGTTCGTTTGCTGGTTATTGTTGAGCAAAAACCTGAGGTTGTATTGAAAGCCATTCAGTCTTCACCGGAGGTTTTTGAATGGTATAAGAATGAGTGGGTACATATCATAGCCCTCCACCCCGGGGAAAAACAATTCTATTATTTTAAAGACGGCGCCTTTGCAAAATATACACCCATTACGGGGGCAGACGCAATAAAGACCATTCACAATATGGAAAAGTTCATTGAAGGCGCAACGGAGATGGAGACCAATCATATTGTACATGCTACGGAAGAAAATTTACCGGTGTACCTATTAGATTAACAATTATTGTTCTTGTGGAAGTGTTGTCGGGTAATGACAGACCATGATGGAACAATAAAATATCAAAAGACCATGAACCAATTCGATAATATACTCAACCAGGCCATCAGCTTATTTTCAATCATACCCCTGATCGCTTTTTTTGCTACGTTGTTGTGGCAAAACAAACAGGAAAAACCAATCATTTGGATCGTTCAGCTAACCAAGGCGTTTTACATCATTGCAGCGGTAGCATATGCAGTGTTGTGGTTTGTGCATGGCCGCATTCCTGTGAATGAACATTTCCTTACACTTTACCAAACAGATCATTTTGTTTTTGCTATCCGGTTCTATTACGATCATATAACAGCGGTATATAGCATCGTTGGGGCCGTATTGTTTTTCCTGGTATCAACTTTCAGCCGCTATTACATGCACCGCGATGAAGGATACAAACGTTTTTTTAATACCATATTATTCTTTGCGCTGGGTTATAACCTGATCATCTTCTCCGGTAACTTCGAAACAATGTTCATCGGCTGGGAAATAATCGGTATATCATCATTTCTCCTGATCGCTTTTTACCGCAACAGGTATTTACCGGTTAAGAATGCTTTTAAAACCTTGTCAAATTACAGGGTAAGTGACCTGGCAATGATGCTGGCTATGTGGATGATGCACCACCTTATGCAACAGAACATCAACTTTTCTCAATTGGGAGAAGCGAAGACAACAGTTGAACAAACGGGCGATACAGGAATGACTGCTTTCATTGTATTGATGATCTTATTGGCTGCAATGATAAAATCTGCACAGTTCCCGTTCACAACATGGTTGCCGAGGGCAATGGAAGGCCCAACTTCATCATCGGCCATTTTTTATGGATCATTAAGCGTGCACATTGGCGTGTTCTTATTATTGCGTACCTGGCCTTTCTGGCAGGATATGTTATGGATCAAGATCGTCATCATTGTGATTGGCGCCCTCACCGGCATAATTGCAACACTGATCGCAAGGGTACAGCCAACAGTTAAAACCCAAATAGCTTATTCCTCTGCTGCGCAGATAGGGATCATTTTTATTGAAGTAGCAATGGGCTTTCACATTCTTGCACTGGTTCATTTTGCAGGCAATGCGTTCTTAAGGACCTACCAGTTACTGGTTTCTCCTTCTGTATTGAATTACCTGGTGCATCACCAGTATTTCCATTATCATCCTCCGCAGGACAAACCGGTATCTAAAATAAGAACTGTTATTTATATGCTCGGTGTAAAAGAATGGAACCTGGATACGATGATGTATGAATATTTGTGGAGCCCATTCAAATGGATGGGCAGACAACTCCGGTTTTTACGTTCGGGCGTGATCACAGCTTTTTTAGCAGTGGCAGGAATTGCTTTGTTAATTGCAGGGATGTATAAACCGGGATTTATTTCAACCAGCATCGGCATCCTGTCCGTTGTTTCATTGGTGATAGCACTGGCTTTGATACTCTTTTCATTTGCTTACCGCGGATCAGCCTTAACAGTGTGGATGAACCTCTTAGTGGCGCATATATTTATTCTTGCAGGTATCTGGATGAATGCCGGACACATCAATACCATAGAAGTTATTTTCTATGCAAGCGGCATCCTGGCAGCATTCCTTCTTGGTTATTATTGTTTACAAAAGATAAACTCCATCGATAACGATATCTTACTCGATAAATACCATGGCTATGTGTATGAACAAAAGACAACCTCAATTTTATTTTTAATTGCTGCAACAGGTATACTGGGTTTCCCGGTAACAGCAGCATTTATAGGAGTAGATGTATTGTTTACTTATGTTCACAGCAACCAGGCCGTATTAATGACCTTGCTCGCTCTTTGCTTTATTTTTATCGAGCTGGCAGCCATACGTATTTATTGCCGCATATTTTTAGGGTTACATAAAAAACTGGATCACCCCGTTGCATTCCGGTCATCGTAGAAAAGAAAATAGTTAACAGGTTAGAAAGTTTGACAACGACATCGTCAACTTTCTAACCTGTTAACTTATTACTGGTAACTAAATATTCAATCCGCCGCATGCACTTATCACCTGGCCTGTAAGATAGCTGCCCATACCACTGGCAAGGAATAGCGCTACATTGGCAATATCTTCAGCGCTTGCAAATCTTCCCAAAGGAATGTCTGATTTATATTTATCGCTGGCTTCACCATCCTTCAAATAGTGTGTCATGTCTGTTTCCACGAAACCGGGTGCAATAACGTTGCACCGTATATTACGGCTGCCCAGTTCCTTTGCCATGCTTTTCGTGAAACCAATGATACCGGCCTTACTGGCAGCGTAACTGCTTTGGCCGGCATTACCCATTATACCGATAACGCTGCTCATATTAATGATGCTGCCACTCTTGGCTTTTAACATAGGCTTGAGCACCTGCTTGGTCATGTTGAAAACACTTTTTAAATTTATCTGCATCACATCATCCCACTGTTCCGGCGTCATGCGCAGTAATAAATTGTCTTTTGAAATACCGGCATTGTTGACGCAGATATCCACCGTTCCAAACTCCTTCAATACCTCATTCATAAAATTCTCACATGCAGCAAAATCACCGGCATTGCTTTGATAAGCTTTGGCTTTTACACCTATTGCTGTTAACTTTTCTTCCAGCGCCTTTGCTTTGCCGGTACTGCCATCACTTATGTATGTAAAAGCAACATTTGCCCCATGCTCTGCGAATTTGATTGCAATTGCTTCACCAATACCGCGTGCGGCCCCGGTAACAACAGCAGTTTTGCCTTCTAATAATTTCATGATCTGATTTATATTTTTATTTTTAGAATCTCCTCAAGCATTGTTCTTTCATTACTCAACCTGGGTACTTTATGTTGTCCGCCAAGTTTTCCCTTACTCCTCAGCCATTCTGTAAAGGTCCCTTTTTGCATCAGATGCACGATCGGCATGCGCAGGGCGATATCTTTATAGCGCTTGGCTTCATAATCGCTGTTTGTATTTTTTAGGTTGCCATCAAGCTCGGTAATAAAGGTATTAAAATCATCGGGCTCTTTTTCAAATTCCACCAGCCATTCGTGTGCGCCATTACTGTCATCAGTAAAATATACAGGTGCAGCAGTATAGTCATTTACAATAGCATTGGTTTTTTCTGCGGCAAAGGCAATTGCCTTATCGCTGTTATCAACGATAACTTCTTCACCAAAAGCATTCATATAATGTTTAAGCCGGCCACTTACTTTAATATTGTATGGATTAAGGGAAGAGAATTGTATGGTATCACCGATGAGGTATCGCCATAGCCCGCCCGTTGTGCTGATGACAACCGCATAATTTTTTCCGAGCTCCACATTTTTTAATCCAACGGTCATGGGCGTTTCTTTTCCATATTCTTCCACGGGCATGAACTCGTAAAAGATCCCATGCTCCGTAAATAACAACATACCATCATCATCGGGGTTAACCTGCCCGGCTATAAATCCTTCACTCGCATTATATATCTCCAGGTAATTTATCTTTTTACCAATGATCTTATTGAATTGCTCCCTGTAAGGAACGAAGGAAACTCCCCCGTTGATATAAAGCTCCAGGTTGGGCCACACTTCTTTAATGGTTGTCTTTCCCTTTATTTGTAAAATGCGTTTTAATAATAGAAGCGTCCAGGTAGGAACACCGGCAAGGGAGGTTACATTTTCTTCCGCAGTGATCTGGGCCAGCTTTTCAATTTTATCTTCCCATTCATCCAGCAGGGCAACACTTAATTCGGGCGTGCGTATCCATTGTCCCCAAAAAGGAGAATTCTGCATCAGCACGGCACTCAGGTCCCCGTATTGTATATCATCATTTACCTTGCTGATCTGGTGCGAACCGCCAACCACCAGCCCTTTTCCTGTTAAAAGGTCGCTGGAAGGAAAATTTTTATAATAATTGCTCAGCAAGTCCTTGCTTGCCTTGAAATGATTATCCTGTAAGCTTTCTTCACTGATGGGTATGAACTTGCTTTTATCCGAGGTGGTACCTGAAGATTTTGCAAACCAGCTAACAGGGGTGTTCCATAAAATATTCTCTTCGCCATCCATCATACGAAGTATATAAGGCTTCATATCATCGTACTCATGAATGGGTACGTTCTTTTTGAATTCCTTTAGCGTGAACAGCTTTTCAAAATTGTATTTTCTTCCAAACTCCGTGTATTGGGCTGCGGTAACCAGGTGTTGTAAAACCTCACGCTGGGCAGCTTCGGGGTGACTGCTCCAGTTTTCTATACGCCAAAGGCGCATGCGGGCTAATTTAGATATTGCGGGAGAAAGGAGCTTCATTTCCCTGACAAGATAAATAATTATCGGGCAGCTTCATCATGTAAATAATCCTTGCGCTTCAATTCAAAGTTTTTACCCAGATATAAACGGCGCACCTGCTCATCATTAGCTAATTCTTCGGCAGTGCCGTGTGTAAATATCTTGCCGTCGATGAGCAAATAGGCACGGTCGCAGATCGAAAGGGTTTCATTCACGTTATGGTCGGTAATTAAAATGCCAATATTCCTGAACTTCAGCTTTGCTACAATGGCTTGTATGTCTTCAACGGCTATCGGGTCAACACCAGCAAATGGCTCATCCAATAAAATAAACTTAGGATCAACTGCCAGGGCACGGGCGATCTCTGTTCTCCTGCGCTCACCTCCACTTAAGGTATCACCATTATTTTTTCTTACTCTTTGCAGGTTAAATTCATCGAGAAGCGATTCAAGCTTGTCTTTTTGCTGGCGCTTGTTAAGCCTGGTCATTTCCAGTATTGCCGTAATATTATCCTGCACACTCAGCTTTCTGAATACACTTGCTTCCTGTGGTAAATAGCCAATGCCCATTTGTGCTCTTTTATACATGGGCAGCCTGGTGATGTTGATGTCGTTTAAAAATACCTCGCCTTCATCCGGCTTAACCAAACCAACCACCTGGTAAAAAGAAGTTGTTTTACCGGCACCGTTAGGCCCCAGCAAACCAACAATCTCTCCCTGTTTTACATCAAAGGAAACCTTATTGACCACTGTACGGCTACCGTAAACTTTTACAAGGTCTTTGGTATGTATGGTTAAACTCAATGATGGTGTTTTTACAAAAGTAAGTGAACTGAAATAAAGCCTGTTAAAACTTCAAAATTTTAATTTAAGTTTACAATATATTATTTAGTCAGGTACTAAATCTTGTAAATGAAAAGCAGTGTATATTTTTTATATTGACTATTGTAGCATCCACAATAATATCGTGTCAAAAAGAAGTTGATGGGAGTATGAGTGGTGGTGATCCCGGAGGAACAGGTCAAGCAGAAGCCCTGGGTTGGAACAACCTGGTATTACCGCTATTACACCCGCACTTTAAGCGGGCTTTGAATATGGATGGATATCCCGAAAAGACAATACAGGATATATCCATTTTCACCCCCCGTGGGCCCTCAGCGTTATAAATATTCTGATCTCTTTCTTGATGATATTGTTTACTGATCCTTCACCGGTTTTACAGGTTTGATAATGTTTGCCGTCTGTCTTATGTTTGCAGAATTAATTTAAGAGATGAAAGTAACAGACCACATCAGCCAGGCCAAAGACACGTTAATATCTTTCGAGATACTGCCGCCGCTCAAAGGCAAGGGTATCCAGTCTTTATACCAGCACCTTGACCCATTGATGGAGTTCAAGCCTGCATATATAAATGTAACTTATCACCGCAGCGAACACGTTTTTAAAAAAAACCCCGACGGCACTTTTCAGAAAGTAGTGGTGCGTAAGCGGCCTGGAACAGAGAGTATTTGTGCGGCGATCATGAATAAATACAGTGTGGATACAGTGCCGCACCTGATTTGTGGAGGTTTTAGCATTAATGATACGGAAGACGCATTGATCAATCTTCATTACCTGGGAATCGATAACGTATTGGTACTTCGGGGCGATGCCGCAAAAAATGAGACCGCATTTTTACCCGAGCCGGGCGGTCACCAGTTTGCTACCGACCTGCTGAAACAGGTGCTGGACCTGAACGCCGGCGTTTACCTGGAAGAGGACCTTAAGAATACCAGCAAAACAAGATTTTGTGTTGGTGTTGCGGGCTATCCTGAAAAACATTTTGAAGCGCCCAATATGGAAAGCGACCTCCACTACCTGAAATTGAAAGTAGATATGGGCGCTGATTATATTGTGACACAAATGTTCTTTGATAATGAAAAATTTTACGCTTTCGAGAAGGCCTGCCGCGAGATAGGGATCACTGTCCCGATCATTCCGGGGCTTAAACCCATATACACACAGAAACAATTAACAATGCTGCCCAAGGTATTTCATATTGATCTGCCCATGGCGCTGAGCAAAGAGATCATAAAATGTAAAACAGAAGAAGCGGTGGAACAGGTAGGCACCGAGTGGCTGCTTTACCAATCGCAGGAATTAAAAAAATTCGGTGTGCCCATACTTCATTATTATACACTTGGCAGACCACATATGGTAGGTAACGTGGTAAAACAACTTCTTTAAATAAAAAACCCTCCGGGGTAACCGGAGGGGCTTCTAGTTTTCATTCGTGGCTTATAATTTACCGATCGGTATACCTACAGAAAAACTTACTGTACGGTATTTATTTTTTTCGTTTGCTTCATTATTGCTTTCAGTTGAATTGATCTTGGTTAAACCCAAACCAAAATTTGCTTTAAGTATAACCTGTTTGAATTCAACACCACCGCCAAAATTCAGGCCAATATCAAAGCGCTTTAGTTTATCATAAGCCGCATCTTCCTGCCCAGATGTAAAAGGATCGTCATTGCTGAATTTGATACTGCTGCCTGATGTAGACATCAATGGGCCGATCTTCGTTTCCCTTGATGATTTCCCGGCTACGCCGATCGCTGCATAAGGACCCGCATGAAAAAATACGCCGGCGCCTTTTGTTACCGGGATCTTCACCACGGCATTTAACGGAACCTCAATGTAAATGGGGTTAAACCTTGATTTTACATAGTCATTGCCACCATTAAAATAGGTTTCGGCTTTAGAGCCCCTGCCGGTAACCAATACACCCGATTCAAGATCGAACATAGGGGATAGGCCAAACCTGCCCAGGATACCTGCATTGAAAGTAGGAAGAACATTGTTCTTTTCAACCTGGCCGTCATCTGTTTTTGAAATGTTTGCAAGGTTTAATCCGCCCTGTAGGTAAACCTGCGCTTCAGTAGTTAATGTAGTTGTTGCTAACAAAGCAAAAGCAATTAATAGCGTCTTCATATTTTGTTTTTAAGTGATACAATTCAGCCGGGGTAAACAGCTGATTTTTCTTGTTACAGCCCTATAGACAAAAAGCCTGCCAATGGATTCCATTGACAGGCTTTTTTATGCGAATGATAAGGTGTTCTTATTTTAGCAAGGTCTGAAAAACCGCTTCATTTACTTTTACGGGGTACTTTTTCCTCAGCTCGTTGATCCATTTTTCTTCTAACAGATTTTGATAATCATTAATAACCAAACCTTTGGCCTCTTCATAACTGCGTTGCAAATTGCCATCATACTGCTTTATGATCTTTGCAAAGCTTACCGTACCATCCTGTGGATTTACAACAGGTTCAGTAACTGTACCAACCTTAAGTTTGCCATCAATGCCCAGCGGCAACTGCGAAAGTTCAAACCTTCCCGAATCTGCCTGTATTGCATTAGCGCCTTCCTCAATTATTTTTTTCCAGTCTTTTCCTCCAAGTAATGCAGTTCTCGCTGCGTCAGCAACTGTTTTATTTGATGCATTGAAGAGAATGATATTGGCACTGGGCGCCCAGAAGTATTTCTTTTGATTCTCATTATAATATTTTAAAAGGCCTTCAGTATCTCCCGAGGCGCTACCCCAAACATTTCTTTCCATTATTTCGAACAACACATTACCTTCTTTAAACTCCTGTAACTGGTAACGGAAATCGGTATTGTATTGTTCCAGGTTCTTTTTATAATGTTCCAGTGTTATAACAGAAATAAATTTTTCTGAT
>DATHEH010000192.1:0-10486 GCA_035318685.1 Ferruginibacter sp. | reverse complement strand
GGCTTTTTCATAAATTTTATTTTAAGTTCACGCTTCTACACGTAAAATCATGCCATTGCCGAAAAATGTGAAAAAAAAGAAAAATTGTGGATTAAAATGACGGGAATAAGCGTTGTCTATTTTCTGCGGATAATAAATACTGCCGGTATGGGCCGCTGCTGTCCCTTATCACTCGGTGTGATGGTCTCTTTTCCATTGATGAGCATACAACTGCTGCCTCCGCCATCTAAGTTCAGTGCTTCAACACAACCAAGGTCTTTTAAAAGTTGAGCTTCCTGGGTGAGCGAAGCGCCTTCTGCAATACCGGGGAACCTGCCTTGTATCACCATTATGATCAGCCTGCCGTCCTTTGTATAACCCATGCAGGTACGGGGATGTTTGTCGTTGATTGCTTTACCTGCGAATTTTAGCTCTTCATTATTAGTAATAAGAACTTGTCCATTCTGTAGTAATACTGGCCCACCCCCTACTGCGGTTTTCATTTGCCATTTTTTCAAATGGTGGTTCTTAAAGATTGGTTTATCCTTGGTATGGGCAGCATCAAAATACCATTTTTGTGATGCCAGGTACCTGAAGGCAGGTGTCGGAATGGAATCTTTTAAGTTTCTGGGAACATTTTGATACCCGTATGCAAATCTTTTGGCTGAATCAGTCAGTAGCCAAGCTATGTCAGCATTCCTGTTTTTATCAATTCCGATAGCACTGCCAATTGGATGGCGATATTGAAAAGTATCCTTACCTCTCATTGGAATTGTATGAATATTATAGCCAACCAATTTTCCATCCTTTATCACCACGTTTAAATTCTGGTGAGTAGCAAAAGAAAAGAAAGTAGTGTTCACCAGCAGCAATGGCTGATCATTCTTTTCATAGAATTGTTTGGGCGTGAGTCTTCTTTTATAGGTGGTATCAGTTGTAAAATCAAGCTTTTTGGCTTTCAGCCTTGTTTCTGCATAGTAAGCTACGAAGGCCTTACCATCCAGCATGGAGCTTGTTTTGTAAACATGAAAATCTTTTGGTAATGGCCCAAATGATGAATCAACATTCACCCATTTCACCTGGGTAAAAGAAATGGATGGCATAAAAAAACAAACAGCCAGTAATAAACCGGCTGACGTAAATATTTTAGATGCTCTCCTGATCAGCATGATCTCATTAATTTAAAAAACCACAAACTGAAAACTACAAACTCTTTTCCGCCATCCATTTGTTCCTTCCATAACCCGGTATCACATGCTTCTCACTGTGGTAAGAAGAACGAACCAGTGGCCCGCTTTCCACATAATCGAAGCCGAGGTTATAGCCTATCTCACGGAATGCTGCGAATTCATCGGGATGAACAAAACGTGCAACCGGTAAATGTTTTTTAGTTGGCTGAAGGTATTGCCCGATGGTGATCACATCCACATTGCTTGCATAAAGGTCTTTAAGTGTTTGTATCACTTCTTCTTTTTCCTCACCAAGGCCCAGCATGATGCCGCTCTTGGTACGCATGCCCGCTTCTTTTAAGATCTTGAGCGTTTCCATGCTTTGCCAGTATTTTGCCTGGATGCGTACCTGTTTTGTGAGGCGCTCTGTTGTTTCAATATTATGGCTTACCACTTCCGGCGCTGCATCAATGATGCGCTGTATATTTTCTCTTTCGGCTTTAAAGTCGGGTATTAGTGTTTCTAAAGTTGTTTCCGGGTTTAGTGCCTTAACCGCTTTGATGGTATTGTACCAGATGATGCTACCGCCATCTTTAAGCTCATCCCTGTCAACAGAGGTGATGACCGCGTGTTTTACTTTCATCAGGTTGATCGCTTCGGCCACACGTTGTGGTTCGTCCCAGTCAACTTCCAAAGGCCTGCCGGTTGCTACATTACAAAAACCGCAGCTGCGGGTGCAGATATTGCCCAGGATCATGAAAGTTGCCGTTCCTTCGCCCCAGCATTCGCCCATATTGGGACAATTACCGCTTTCGCAAATGGTGTGGAGCTTATGTGTATCCACTAAATTGCGTACATGCCGGTATTCTTCACCGATGGGTAATTTGACCCTGAGCCAGTTTGGTTTCGTAGCCCCGATAGCTATCGGGGATTGTTCTATTATTCCGTCTATCACGGGTAATTCTGTCATGAAGGATCTCTAAAGGTTAAGTTTATTGTTATTTTCTTTTTCCAAATGCTACTGAAAAGTATGCTGAGAAGAAAAATTGTTTTTGCTTATTGCTGATCATCTGCGGGATCTTTTTGGCATAAAATTCTCCTGATAAGCCAACTTCTATTGCTGAAAGCACTTCGTTGTACCGGCCATAATCAAAGCGCAGAGATGGCTTCAGGTAAAGCCCCGGCGTTAGTTTTACCTGGCTCCAGCCCCTGAATAAACCAGGGCCTGAAGGATGCTGTGAAAAAGGGTTGGCAAATGTTAAGCTGTCAGGCCCTTCGTACCTAATGAACTTACGGCCTAAGGGCTCATCTACTTCCAATTCATAAGCCCTCAACAGACCAAGCGTAATACCACCACCGGCATTTGCCGTGATACTTACTCCGTTCTTATTATTTTTATTACCCAACAGGTATTGTACCTGCATACCCAATTTTACAGGGTAAAAGAAATTTATTTTGCCGTAAATGAAAGGGACAGTGGATATAAAAGTACTCGATTGCTTTTCTTCCTTTTGATGCTTGCGTTCACTTATCTCCAGCTGGAAAAGGGAAGCCCTCCTTATTGACCTGGCATAACCTTTTTCAAAAAATACCCCATAGCCGTCCGATATCAGTTTTATACCAAAGGCGAAATGTTTTTTGTAAGCAACTACACCTTCTTCTTCCTGTTTAATGAGTGCATTGATGCGCTCACGCTTTTGTTCTTTCCGTGTACTCCTGTTTGGCTTTTTGGTTTCCTGTGCTATGGCCGACATGCTAAGGGTTACAGCGGCCAACAGGATTAATAATTGCTTCATGTATACTGTTTACTATCGTAAATTTAGGCAAAAATACTATCAAGATCTTAAAGATGATACATTTGCCCTAAGAACTGCTGCATTTTAAATACTAAAACGGCTAACAATTTAAAATTTAACAAATGACTGCATCTATTGTTTACAAAGGCCAGTTAAGGTGTGAATGCACCCACCTGCAAAGCGGAACAGTGCTAGAAACCGATGCCCCAACAGACAACAAGGGAAAGGGAGAACGTTTTAGCCCCACAGATACCTTATGTGTTGCGCTGGCAACCTGTATGGTAACCACCATGGCATTAAAGGCCACTGATATGGGGATTGAACTGGCCGGCACTTCCATAGCCTTAACCAAGCACATGCTTAATGAACCCCGCAGGATTGGAAAGATAGAAGTGACATTGAACTTTCCACCTACTTTACAGGTAAGTGAAAAAGACAGGTTTGTTTTGGAGCGTATAGGCAATAATTGCCCGGTGTGGAAGGCGCTGCATCCGGATGTTAACGTGGTTGCTGAATATCATTGGAGTACCTCCCCCGCCTGATACCAGATCCGGGATACCGGATGTACTCCCGGGTTTGAAAAGTTTTTAGTTATTGAACGCTATCCAGCCTCTGGCATCTGGTATCCGGCACCATCACTCCTCATCAGCTTATTTCCAATACTGCAATCCAGGCATCGCCTCTTATTGCAATATTCATTTTTCAATTGTATGAACGCCTGCGAATCGAAGGCCGTTTTATTTTCCAGTTGCAATGAAGCAAATCCCCTGCTGATCTCATTTTTTTCAGCGCCCGCCTGTTCCATCCATTTCAGTGCCTTATCCTTGTAGGCATTTTCGCTGTGCCATTGCCCGTAAGCAAACACAATGGGGATCATGGTATTGATGAGAATATTATTTGTCATTTGCTGACCGAGCTTTTTTTTACTGAATGGGGATGTCTCGTCAAACACATAATGATAATGCCAGTAGTCATTGGCCGTAACACTTAATAGTTCTTTTATTTCCTCCAGGTCATCGCTCTCTTTGATCTTTGAGAATAAATGCAGGCGTTCATTCACCAGCATGGCCAGCTGCGCAAGCCGTATCGTTGGAAAATTGGAAGGACGCATGCGTAAAAAGACGAGTGGTGCCTGGGTTTGTACCAACTTGTATTTATTGCTGAGGAACCTGTATTCTCTTTGTAATAACCTGGGATAATCTTCTTCAAATGTTTTATCCAGTAAACCCGCCTGCCCAAAAACCAATGCCTCTACCTGGTGTATCTGTGCCTTATGCCTGGCCAGTATGCCCAGCGGGATAGACCTTGCGATCTTTTCAAAGGCATCGCTGTTCAGTTTTGCGCCGAAATTCCTGGCCAGCAACCACCACAATGTTTGTTCCCAGTGGTTATTATTTTCCTGTAACTGGTCAAAAATAAGTTTGGTCTTTACCTGCAACCGCTCAACCAATAATCTTTCTTTCCAGGATCGCCAGGTGAGTTCATTTACGGAGCGGATATTTTTTTCGCAGGGAATGAATGAACCCGTATTCATCAACTCATCATATTTCTTCAAGAGTAGTTTTGGCACTTTGTCCTGCAGGATAAGGGTTGAGAATAGAAGGTGCAGGTCTTTGTCGTGTTGCCATACCACGTGAAGGATCACATTCTTATAATTGCTGTCATGGCTGTGCTTATGATTTTTCCAGTCAGATGAATTGATGTGCAATTCAATACTGCCAACCCATATGGTTTCGCCTATCTTTATTTTTCCTTCCGCAAAGTCAGGACCCTGGTTGGTATTGAATGTACCGGGATGAATGACCTGTAAACATTCGCCTTCTTCCGTCAGCAATTCCTTTGCATTAAAGTATTGGAATTGCCAGATATATTGTAAAAGGCGTTCGGTCATAAGGAACGTTTAAGGGTTGCAAGGTTTAATGTTTAAAGGTATTGGGTGACGCGAAAATCTCAATGGTTATTAAAACCATTCTGGAAGAGTTTTTTCCCTTAACCCCGAAACGTTTTAAACGTTTAAACCCTGCAACGCTTTTACTACCCTGCTCACCGGCAGTCCCATCACATTGTAAAAATCGCCGTTCACTGACTTTATTCCCACCACGCCGATCCATTCCTGTATGGCATATGCCCCGGCTTTATCGTAAGGTTTGTAATTGTCAACATAAAATTCAATTTGTGCCAGACTTAGTTCATGGAATTCAACTTCCGTTGTTTCGGTAAATACAGTTTCTTTTTCCGCTTTCATGATCACTACACCTGTTATTACCTGGTGAAGCCTGCCTGAAAGACTGGTTAATATTTCAATGGCATCTACCCGGTCTTTTGGTTTGTTGATGATCCTGTTGTCACACACCACCATGGTATCTGCGGCGAGTATTGTTGCACCCGGCGCAAGTGAATCTTTTACTGCCAAAGCTTTATTCTTCGCAATATGGATGGCGATCTCTGCTATAGATAAATTTTGGGGATATGATTCATCCGTTTCCTTTACCAAAACATCAAAGGGTATTTCGGCCCATTCCAGTAATTGTTTTCGACGGGGAGATTGGGAAGCCAGAATTATCTTTTCCATAAACCTACAAGGTTTTATAAAAGTATAAATGTTTATTGCGAGGGCTAAAACCTTATAGGTTTTCTATGAATATAACTTGAAAAATAGCATTGATAATATTCCTGTGAACATTACAAATTTAATAGCGCTGCTCAGTTTATGGTAATCCGCTGCCACCTGTGCCTTGTACAATTTATGCAGGATCCACAGCAGCGGGAGGATGATCAACGCGATACAATAAACTGCGCTCCATAACCATCCTAATTGCAGTACATAGAACTGAACGATACACAAGGTGCCGGTCAAAACGATTAGCCATACAGCGACGAACACCTTACTTGCAGGAATGCCCCATGCGATGGGCATTGTTTTACAACCATACCTGGCATCGCCTTCCATGTCTTCCATATCTTTCACTACTTCTCTTATAAGGGAAATGACAAAGGCAAAGCCCGCATAAAGAAATGATATGCGGATGAAGCGGTGGTTATAGGCTTCAAAATAAGACCTGTCGCAACTGTTGCAATAAAAAGAATTATAGTAGCAAAGAAAACCTACTATAATTACCCAGGCTGTTAAGGCAGAGATCAAAACATTCCCTATGAGTAATTTCTTTTTCAGGGTTATAGAATATCCAAACAATAAAAACACGCACCCAAAATTTGCAATGCCAAGCCAGTAAGTTTGTGAATTGAAATCAATGTAAAAACTGATCAGTATGCCTGCCAGTGAAAGCAGGATATGTTGCACAATGGCCCACCTTCTTTTAATAAGTTTATCAATGACGAGTTTACCAGGCTTATTCACCTGGTCTATATTGAGGTCAAAATAATCATTGATGATATAACCGGCTGCTGCAATTAAAACTGAAGCAAGAATAAGGAGAATGAAAAGGGTGCTGTTGAAATTAGAATAAATGCCTTTGCCGTATAAGGGTTGTACGAGGGAGAAATAGAATAAGACCTGGGTCAATGCAATAAAGACCAGGTTAGGCCAGCGAACCAAACGAAAGAAGGCAGTTATTAGTTTCATGAAATGTTTCTGCGGACAAATTTAAGCATTGAAAATTTAAGCCGCCGGTTTACTTCGATGCAACAGCACTGTCAAGGTCCCAGTGACCATTCAGCTTCAATACTTTTTCGATGACATCTCTTGCACAGCCCTTACCTCCTTCAACCGGGGAAATGTATTGGGATATCTTCTTTATTTCCGCCACCGCATCAGCAGGGCAGCAGGGCAGTCCAACCAACTGCATCACTGTATGATCAGGAATGTCATCTCCCATGAATAAGACCTCGTTCCAGTTCAATTTATGTTCTGCTACGTAAGAGGATAGTTTTTCCTTTTTATTTTCCACGCCCAGGAAATTATCTATTACGCCCAGCTTATGCAATCTTTCACTTACAGCAGCAGATGTTCCGCCCGAGATCACCACTACCCTATACCCTTTCTTTACCGCAAGCTGCAATGCATAACCATCTTTAATGTTCATTATCCTCGCCCATTGGCCATCATCCAATATCAATAATGTTCCGTCGGTCAATACGCCGTCAACATCAAAGACAAATGTTTTTATGGGTTTAAATAAAGTAAGAACATTCATAGCACGCAGATCTGTTTATTGGTTAATACGTTAACTAGTTAATCCGTAGGGCGTGTATTTTTGGAAGAGCTTTTAGTATCTGCTTACGCCATACCAATTAACGGATTTACAGGTTTACTTTTTTTGATTATCCCGCCACTCATACACCCACTTGCTTTGTATCATCTCCAGGTGGCCTTCATTACTCTCATCGGCCTTGCCTGCAAATTTGGGTATCTCCATCACCCACTTGTGCAGGTCGGTAAAACGTATCCGGTATATCTTGCCCTCACCAAAGTCATCACCAAATCTTTCATACAGCTTCATGGCTATATCTTCATAATCGTTCCAGTGTATGGGGGGTTCAAAAGTCATAATTATTTGATTTGATGATTTGGAGATTTGATGATTTGAAGATAAAAAATGCGTGGGGTTCACCATCACCAAATTTTCAAATTTTCAAATTTTCAAATCGATCTATTCTCCCAAAAATTGTGTTTGGTCTGGTAAAGTAACAGAAATTTCGCCTTCCCCGCTTAACAAAACACATTGGCAACCCAGCCTGGAGTTTAGCCTCGGGTTTACGGCCCGGTCAATAAAATCCTCTTCTTTATCGCTAAGCTCTTCTAAAAAATCAGCACCCTGCTCTACATATATATGACAGGTGCTGCAGGCGCAAACACCGCCGCAGTTGTGGTGCAGCTCTATATCATTTTTTAACGCTACTTCTAAAACAGACTGGTCAGGTTCAATTCCGGTGAAAGTTACCGGTTCCAATCCCTTCTGTTCAAACTTAAATGTTATACTGTACATATTGCAAATTTCGGGTTGCAAACCTACTTTAAATTACCAATTAAGGAAAATATAGATTTTTGGGTCAAATATGAAGACCAATATTGAACCACATAGCAGCATAGAAAACATAGGTTCTCATATGGAACCTATGTGATCTTCTAATGTGCCTATGCTGCTATGTGGTTCAACCGGGATGCTACTTTATTAATATTTGTAAAGTAAAAAGGTTTTACTAATTTTCGCCCCAACTATAATTTCTTTTCCTGATGAAAAAAACTCCCTTGTTCTTATGCGCACAGGTTCTGTTGATCTGTATGATCAGTTTGTCGTGCAACAGCAAAAGCGATAAAGAACCCGCTGCCGGAAAA
This sequence comes from Ferruginibacter sp., assembly GCA_035318685.1. Lineage (GTDB taxonomy): Bacteria > Bacteroidota > Bacteroidia > Chitinophagales > Chitinophagaceae > Ferruginibacter. The sequence goes on along the minus strand of DATHEH010000192.1, from coordinate 2,246 downwards.
AAGGATACCCCCTTAACAAAGAAAAAAGAACCGGTCAAAGCGGATCCTGAGCCAGAAGTAAAATACCAGCGCCCTCCGATCATTAATATTGTAGATACCGTAGCACCTAAAAGGATCATTGCTTTTAGCAAGGATACCGCGGCAACCCTCAGCGGTATGTACCTGAAGATTGCAATGATCAACAACAGCAAAGTGGCGGAGTATATAAAAAAGAACAATTTAAAAACTGCGGGAGCCCCTACTGTTTGGTACACAAAGACAAAGAAGTATTACCGCTTTGGTGCCGGCATCATCATCAATAAAAGAGGAGCCAAAGGAGTAAAGGGAGTAGAAATATTAGAGCACAACCCGGGAAAAGTTCTTGTAGCGCATTTTTACGGACCGTATGACCTTATTCCTCAAGGCTATGAAGCATTAAGGGAATGGATGAAAGAAAATAAAAAAAGGGCCTCCAACTCACCGTTCGAGATGCATGTAACTAAACCCATTGATAAAAGCGGGAAACCCGTTGACCCTTATAAGATACAAACCGATATTGTTTTTCCCATCAGGTGATCATTGAGCCAGCTATCTGTTCATGATGCTGTCAGTCAGCTTCAGGTAAACATACCTGAGCCTGGGATGCTCAGATAAAATGCGCAGGTGCTTATCGAGTGTGAAGATATCATTGCGTAGTGCCGGGCCTGTCTGAACTTCTGTTGGCGAATGCGTCATTATGCGTTCAGCAGTTTCTCTTATCAGGGGTGCAAGCATGCTAAAATCAACTTTTTCTTTTTTACAAAATTCTTCTGCGAGTGCATACAAATGGTTAGTGAAATTACTTACGATAACAGCCGCCACATGAAGCTTTAACCTTTCCTCATCACATGCACGGGCAACAGTTCCGGAAATGGTGCGGGCAAAATCTTCCGTAAGTGTGAGGGTTTCTTCTGTATTCCCGTCTACGAGCAATGGAATATCATGCGGGTAGTCCATCTCCTTCCTTAAACTTTGCAAGGGATACAACACACCATAATTGACAGAGATGTCTTTTAAAATGTCTTGGGGAACAGATCCTGCAGTATGCAGCACCAGTTTATTACCAAGATGAAAGGATTTGTTTAACTCGTACAGGGCGCCATCATTTACGGCGACAAGGTAAATATCCGCATTTGTGTCTACCGTATTATTGATATCTGAAAAGGGGCATTGTAATTCAGCGGCAAGTGTTTGGGCATGTTGGGCATTGCGGCTGATCACCTGGATGATCTCGTGGTTGTTCTTTTTTAACAGGCGGCCAAGTACGGACGCCACATTCCCCGAACCAATAATTACAACCCTCATAGCCTATCTTTGTTTTCATTATGAAACTCTCACAAAGATTAGCAATTGGATACATACAAACAAAATTTAAGTTGTTAACAATGGTATCCAAGCGGAAGAGCGCTGAACAGGCTTTCCAGCTATTCTGTACACCGTTTTTAAAATCAAAGAAGAAGATTCACCCGGAAAGTGCAGAATCAGTTCAGTTTAAATTACAGAAATTAACCATTAATGGCTACAGGTGGAATTATCCACAGCCAAATAAAGTATTGATCCTGCATGGTTTTGGCTCGGCAGGACATAAGTTTGAACATTATGTGGCTCCCCTTGTTGAGAAAGGTTATGAAGTGCTGGCCTTTGATGCGCCTGCACATGGAGAGAGCGATGGAAAAACAACGCATGCGATCGAGTACAGCGAGATGATAAAAAAAGTAATGGATGAATACGGGCCTGTAAAAAATTTTATAGCGCATTCATTTGGTGGAATTGCCTTAAGCCTGGCACTGGAAGAAATGCCGCATGACGCCGGTACAAAGATCGTCTTCATTGCGCCGGCTACGGAAACCACCTCGGCAGTTGATGGTGCATTCCATATGTTAAAAATAAAAGACCGGGAAGTAAGGGAAGAATTTGAGAAGATCATTGTTGAAGTAAGCGGCAAAGAAACAGCGTGGTTCTCCATGCGGAGGGCAATGCACCATATCAGGGCAAAAATACTCTGGATACATGATGAAGAGGATGATATCACGCCATGGAACGATGCGGAGAAAGTAAAAGAAGACAACCATAGCAACATAAATTTCGTTATTACAAAGGGGCTTGGTCACCGGAAAATTTATCATGATGCAGCTGTAAAAAACAAAGTGATAAACTTCCTTTGAAACCTGTCAAACCTGGTCGCCCCGCAGAAGAAATATTTTGATTTTTCAATTTTAAAGTAATAT